>CAZOLL010000360.1:0-4908 GCA_964580365.1 uncultured Phycisphaeraceae bacterium | reverse complement strand
CCGGCTTCGCGTGCCCGGTGAAATCGACGAGCAGCGCCGCGCGCCCCGACACCGTCGTCTCCTTGCACGTCGCTTTCAGATCGACGTCCGAGATCGGCGCGAGGCCGAGCTGGTTGCGCCAGCGGTTCACGTTCGCGAGCACGCCGCCGGCGGCGCCGTCGAGCTTCGTCACGGACACCTCGACGCCCTTCTCGATGATCAGCGTGGCGTAGCGCATGTCCGAGCCCGGAGACTCCGTCCAACCCGCGGGCAGGGTCCAGGCGACCGGCTTCTCGCCGGCGCCGAGCTTCAAGGACTTCACGAGCGCGTCGAACGACTGCACCTGCGCGGTGACGGCCGGGGCGTCCGCGATCAGCTTGAAGAACCAGGTGCTCGGGCCGTCGGGGACGATCGCGCCGAGCAGCCGCTGTTCGGGCGTTTCGCTTGCCGCGGCATCGGCGGGGGCGTTCTGCGACTTGGGGACGCGGCGCACCTCGACTTCGCCGCGGTCGCATGCGGAGACGAAGGCGAGAACGGCGAGGATCGGGAGGGCGGACGGACGAGGCAAGAGCGACTCCCGGGTATCGGAGACGGCGGACTTCTGGGGCGGACCGGAGCCGGACCAGTCTACCCGTCGCCGCGCGGCGCGATTCGCGTGCCCGGCTCACGGGGTTGTGGCACGCCCGCGCACTTACCGCGTGCAAACCTCCCGATATCCCGGGCGCTCGGACTCGGGCCGCGCCGCGCCGGCCCGCGCTTTCACCCCGGAGAGTTCGCGTGACGACTTCCGTTCGACTCCTGCTGGCGACGCTGCTCGCCCTGTCGTGCTCGACCGCTGCGTTCGCGCTCGCCTTCGCCCCCTCCGATGAGAAGCGTGTGCCGCCGACGCACCCTCAGCTCGTCGCGAACAACCTCATGATGATCGCGAAGAACGGGAAAGCCCCGCCCGACCTCGAATGAGGATCAAGCGCGCAGCGCGACGCGCTGCCGGTGCTTGCGCTGCTCCCACGCGAACTTCGCGCGGAACGCCTTCTTCTTCAGCGCGAGCTTCATCTCGGCCCACCGCCACCGTGCCGGGTCGTCGACGAACCAGCGGCACTCCTCGGGCAACAGCACGAGGCTCACGTGGATGTTCGGCGCGAGCCCGATCGGGAGGCCGTGCTCCATGCACTTCTCGTACAGCCGGCGGAACACCGGGATGAGGTCCTCGGTCTTCGGCGGCGCCTCGCCCGAGTAGTCGGTTCCGGAGAGCGGACGGAACACGCAGACGGTCGGGATCGAGTTGCGCTCGGTCAGCCAGTCGATCGCGGCGATCGAATCCTTCGGGTCTTCGAGCCCCGCGATGATCTCGCCGTTCGACACCCACGGCTGCGCGCCGAGATGCTTGAAGTCCGAGAGGCCCGCGCAGTACTCGACTGCGCGGAGGTAGGTGTCGAGCCCGTACTCGCGGTGCTTGCCGGGACACACTTCGACGAAGCGCTTCTTGTCGAAGATCTCGAAGCAGAACGACACGCGGTTCACTCCGAGCGCCTTCAAGCGCGCGTAGCGCCCGAGGTCCGGGTGCGGAGGGGTCTGCACTCCGATGAGGCAGCCCGTCGCTTCCTTCACGCCGCGGATGTACGGCTCGAGGATGTCGAGGAAGGTGTGTCCGGTGTAGTGGCCGGTATTGAAGTCGACGTACGTCACGCCGGATTCGCGCCACGCGGCGGTCGCGGTCTCGACGACGTCCTGCACGCTCTTCATGTCCGCGTCATCGACGCCGAGGTTCAGTCCGACCGAGCAGAACTTGCAGTTGTCCCGCTCCGGATGGTCTTTCGACTTCACCCAGTATTCGCACACCTTCGCGGGATACACGCCGAGGTACGTGCCCTGCAGCGTCCCGACCGCGCGCATGAGCTTTCCGGACGACGTGCGCTGCTCGTACCACTTGGGCTGCGGCGACAACCGGATCGGCGCGATCGCCTCGCCGCCGCGATGGATCACGTACTCGTGGCCGATGCGCTTCAGGACGTAGGGCGACTCCGCCGCGAACGGCTCGGTCACCGGGATGTTCGTCCACAGCTCGCCGGGCAGGATCGCCTCGAGCCCGGAGCCGAGACCCGCGCGCGTGCGAAGGATCGGTCGGCCGCCGTCCTCCTCGATGAAGCACGACTCGTCGAGCCGCATCCCCTTGCAGTAGAGGTCGAGCTTGAGGAGGCCGGGGTTCTTCGCCGGGTCGGTGATCATCGTGGGCTCCGCGGGGCCACCCGCGTCGCGAGGGCGCGAGCACTCGGGTGCAGCAGGTTGTTCTCTTCATGGATGTGCCGGTGCAGCTCGACCGTGAACTCGGCGAGGCCGCTCGCGAGCGCGCGCCACGTCGGACAGGCGTCCGCGGGCGGAGTGAAGTCGTTGCTCAGACTGCGAAGCTCGACGAGCGCGGCCCCCGCGTCCTCGTGCTCCGACTCCATCACGGCGAGCGGATGCGAGACGTCGCCGCCGCACAGCTCGGTCGCGCGGGACCGGTCGAGGTCGACGATCGCGGGGAACAGGATCGACTCCTCCTTCATGAGGTGCGAGTCCAGCTCCGACCAGAGCCGCCGCGCCGTCTGGCTCACTTGCTTCAATTCGGGATGTCGTGCGCCGTGCGCGGCCGCCGTCTTGTCGGCGAGCGCGACGAGCCGCGGGAGGTCGCGGCGAAGCCGCGCGTGGTGAACGGAGACGATGTGCTCGATGAGCTGGGTCGCGCGGAGCGATTCGACGCCGGCGCACGCGTCGTCGTTCGCGGGAGCGATCGCGCTCTCCAGCTCTCGCGCGACGCGCTGGACGTCCAGACCGGACTCGGCGCACGCTTCGCCGAGGGTTCTCGCCCCGCCGCAGCAGTAGTCGATGCGGAGGCGCTCGAGGATCTGGATCGTCGCGGGTCGCTCGATCACGAGGTCGGCGACGCGGGTGTCGGAGTCGATGGTTCTCATGCAGTCCGCTTTCCGCGCGTCCCCGTCGCGCTTCATGGGCGCCCGCGGCAGCAAGAATCGGACGCATCGGATTCCCGCGGGGGTGACGAGGTCGCGCGGCGCGATCGGGTTTCCGTTCCCGTCGCCGTGCGGACGATTTCGCGTGACCACGCCAGAGCGCGGCGGGCTTCCCACCCGGTTCAGCGACCGGCGGACGACCTCGACGCGCGCGAAACGGCCGGCCGATCCTTGCGCAGGAGCGACGCTTCGTAGCTCGCGAGGCAGCGCAGGAGATCGGACGCCGAGACGATCCCGACCAGCTTGCCGCCCTCGACGATCAACAGCCGCTGCACCCGGCTCTTCGCCATCTTCCGCGCGAGATCGCCGGCGGTCGTCGTGACGCGCGCGGTGATCAGGTTCGTCGACATGATCTCGCGCACCGTCCGGCCGACGTCGAGCTTCGGGGATTCCACCTCGTCCGAGTCGTCGCCTTCGAGCGCGACCTCGTCGTCGCCGATCGCATACCAATGGTGGGTGGCGCGATCCGGCGGGTCGCTGTCGCTGAGCGCGTCCGAGATGTCGCTGCGCGACACGACGCCGATCGGCTTGCCCGTCGGATCCACCACCGGGACGCCGTGGATGCCGTGCTCGTCGAGCAGCTCGACGAGCTCACGCCACGTGGCGGACGCGGGGATCGAGACGATCTTTCGCTGCATGAGGTCGGCTGCGTGGAGGATCATGGCGTTCTCCGGACGGGGACGATCCGCGGAGAGCAATCGTCGGGCCGAGCGGTCAGGTGGACCGAACGAGCAGCGCGACCGGCATCACCTCGAAGAGCTTCGCGACCGGGATGCGGTCCTCGACCGCGTGCCGCAGCCCCGACAGCGCGTCGACCCAATCCGCCGCGCGACCTTCGTAGTGGGGGACCACGAGCGTCGCGCGGTCGAACAACGCGCCGGACACCGCGCGCTCGCCGGCGAGCCGCGCGAAGTGCCGCCCGACGACGGCGAGCACGCGCCGGTCCTCGAGCCGCCGCTCGAACGCGACGACGTGCTCCGCCTGCGCGCCGTCGACGGCGCACGGCACGAACGCGCCGCGCGCGAACAACGGCGCATGCGCCTTGCGCACGCGGAGCGCGCGCGACGTGATCCACTGCTTGATCGCGCCATCCTTCCAGCGATCGACGAGCGCGCGCGCGGTCGCCTGCGGGCCGACCTGACGCTCCGCGGCGTCGAGCGAGTCGAGCCCGGCCGCGAGCGCGAGCCAGTCGACGCCGCGCCGATTGTCCGGGTCGGCGAGGTGGAACGACCAGCGCTCGAGCCCCTGGTAGAAGTCGGGGATCCCGGGCGTCGCGATCTTCAGCACCACCGCGGCGAGCGAGTTCCACGCGCCGCACTCCGCGACGCGGTCGAGCACGCGACGGAGCCGGCCGCGCGCGGCGGCGCCGTCCTTCTCCGCGAAGATGCGATCGACGAACTGCACGAGCGCGGCCTCCACCGCGAGGTCCGGATCGATCCACGACGAGCGTTGCTTCGCCTCGCGGATCGCCTTCACGACGTGCTCGCGGAGCCGCTCGCGGAATGATGCGAGCTCGCGGCCGTCGAGCGGCCACGCGCCGACGAGCGCCTGGATCGCGCGCCAGCCGAATTCCGGGTCGGGCGCGTTCAGCGACTCGAGAGCGCCGCTCGCCGCGTCGGCGAACTCGTCGGGGATCTCGCTCAGGACGGCGAGCCGCGCGCGCACGTCCTCGCTCCACTTGGTGTCGTGCGTCGACGACGTGTTCAGCGTATCGGGTTGCGCGCGCAGCCGCTCGGCCGCGAAGGCGCGGAACTCGCCGATCGACAGCGGCGCGGAGTCGTCCTGCGGCGCGAGGCCGAGCTCGGAGAAGGCGATCAACCGCTGGTCGCGGAACGCGAGCGTGTCCTCGATCGCCTTCGCGCCGACCGCTGCGCACAACTGTTGCCAGCGGCGGACGAGAGGCCAGTCGCGCTCGGCGGGC
>CAZOLL010000359.1:3921-4913 GCA_964580365.1 uncultured Phycisphaeraceae bacterium | reverse complement strand
GGGATGCCCGGCTTCGGCCAAGCGTGGAACGACGCGATCTCCCGTCACTGGGGCGGGCTGGCGATGAAGGATTACCTCGCGGCGACCGACGACATGTTCAAGGAGCCGTTCGTCGACCGTGAACACACCGCGGCCGTCGGCGCGAGCTTCGGCGGATACTCGGTGTATTGGCTGATGGGCCACGACCAGGAGAACCGCTTCTGCGCGATGATCGCGCATGCGGGGATCTTCAACATCGAGAGCATGTACGGAGTGACCGAGGAGCTCTGGTTCGTCGACTGGGATCTCGGCGGTCCCTACTGGTCGAGCCCGGAGATCCAGAAGGACTACGACGCGTTCTCACCGCACAAGTTCGTCAAGGAGTGGGACACGCCACTGCTCGTGATCCACGGCGAGAAGGACTTCCGCGTTCCGATCGGCGAAGGGATGCAGGCGTTCACCGCGGCGAAGTCGAAGGGGATCCCGGCGCGCTTCCTCTACTTCCCCGACGCCGGTCACTGGATCTCGAAGCCGCAAGACTCGGTGCTGTGGCAGCGAGTGTTCTTCGACTGGCTCGACCGTTGGTGCCGGCCCGCGGCGCGTTGAGCGACCTGCGCGAAGTCGCGCGCGGCGCGCGGACAACCGTTCGAATCTGCAAGTAAAACGCCGGCGCAGGCGGCCGCTGCCATCGCCTGCACCGGCGGGGCCCGAACACCGAGCCCTCTTGTTGTGTGGTTCTTGCGCGGGCCTAGTTACGCAGCCTCTGACGCGGTGTGCCCCCCGGTCAGGCTTCGTTTTCAGTTTTTCTTGCGCGCGCGTCGCGCGGTCACCGGCTGACACCGAGACCGGACCGATTCACAACTGCTCTTGCGTCGCGTCGATCAGGTTGGACGCATCGACGATCGCGGTGAAGAGCTCGTGGCTCAAGTAGCGCTCGCCGAGATCGGGCAGCACCGCGACGACGCGCTTGCCCTTGCCGAAGAGGAGGAGGTCCCCGGGGAGGAGGAGCGACG
>CAZOLL010000359.1:0-3911 GCA_964580365.1 uncultured Phycisphaeraceae bacterium | reverse complement strand
CTTGCCGATCTTCTCAGCGACGTCGAGCGCGGCGGCCTCGACCGCGCCCGCGGAGATCCCGACGAACAGTCCTTCCTCGCGGCACAGTCGGCGCGAGACCGCGAGCGCGCGCTCGTAGTCGATGACGGCGATCGAGTCGACGACCGCGCGGTCGAAGTTGCCGGGCACGAACCCGGCGGAGATTCCTTGGATCCGGTTCGGACGCACGGGAGCCTGTCCCGAGAGCACCGGAGAGTCGGCGGACTCCACCGCGATCACGCGGATTCCCGGCACCTTCTGCTTCAACACCGAGCCCGTCCCAGAAATCGTGCCGCCCGTCCCGACTCCGGCGACGAACGCGTCGATCTTCCCGCCGGTCGCCTCGAGGATCTCGATCGCCGTCGTGCGCTTGTGCACGTCGACGTTCGCCGGGTTGTCGAATTGAGACGGCATCCACGAGTTCGGCGTCTCGGCGATCAGCCGCTCCGCCTTCGCGATCGCGCCCTTCATGCCTTTCGCGCGAGGCGTCAGCACCACCTTCGCGCCGAACGCGAGCAGGACTCGGCGGCGCTCCTCCGTCACCGACTCGGGCATCACGAGGATCGCCGCGTACCCCCTCACGGCGCACGCCATGGCGAGCGCGATGCCGGTATTCCCCGACGTCGGTTCGATCACCACCGTCTTGCCGGGCTGGATCTTCCCCTGCTTCTCCGCGGCATCGACCATCGCCGCCCCGATCCGGTCCTTCACGCTCCACATCGGGTTCATCGACTCGAGCTTGCCGAGCAGCTCGGCGGATTGCGCGGACGGCACCCTTCGCAACCGGACGAGGGGCGTGTAACCGATGAGGTCGAGGATCGAGTCGGCGATCATGGGGCGGGTCAGCATGCGGGCCTCCGGGAGCCGTAAGCGGCGGCAATCTTGCGCGTTGGCGTCTTGAAGGAGAAGCGCTCCATTGGTAAGAAGAGCCGCCCGAAAGTCGGGTCAGTTTCGGCGCTGCGGACTGTGAAGAAGGCGGGCCGGATCACGAGCGACGTCAAGAACAGGGCGCGTCGACCCAACGTCCTGCACGTCGCGACGTTCTTCAGAGCGCTCGCCGATTCGCGAGTCCAAGTCCTTAAAGAGAAACGCATAACGACATGAGCCAGACAGTCCCTGAGAAGAGCGCAACCCTGACCGCGGTCGCGGAGGGCAAGAAGGCGCCGGACTTCACGTTGCTCGACCCCGACGGCAAGGCCGTCAAGCTCTCGAAGTTCAAGGGCAAGAAGGTCGTCCTGTACTTCTACCCCAAGGACAACACCCCTGGTTGCACGACCGAGGCGGTGGCGTTCAAGGACGCAATCAACCGCGGGGACTTTCAGAAGCTGAACGCAGTCGTGATCGGCGTGAGCCCAGACACATGCGAGTCGCACGAGAAGTTCCAAATGAAGTTCCTTCTTCCGTTTGCGCTGCTGTCTGACCCCGACCATCGCGTGGCGGAGAAGTATGGCTCGTGGGGCGAGAAGGTCCAGTACGGCAAGCGCACCATGGGCATCATCCGCTCGACGTTCCTCGTCGACGAGAAGGGCGTGATCGCGAAGATGTTCCCGAAGGTGAAGGTGGACGGACACGCCGAGGAAGTCCTCGCCGCGCTGCGCGAAATGCGCTGAACGCGGATCCGAAACGGTCTCCGCCGGACCCCGTCCGAGCCGACCTGGCTCCGACGGGGTCCGGCGCTTGCAGGAGAGCGCTGCGAATCGACTTAACCTCTCGAAGGGTGAATCCCGATAAGGACCTCGACACTTCGTTGGAGGTCCCATGGTTCCAGGAACGAGCGAGCAGTCGCCGGCGGCGACCGCTGCGCCCGTGTCGATCGCGACCCTTCCGCTCTCGAACCGGACGCGAGCGCGCCTCGTGGAAGCCGGCATCGAGAACGTGCACGAACTCGCCGCGAAGTCCGACGACGAGCTGCTTGCGCTGAATGGTTTCGGTCACACGTGCCTTCGCGAAGTGCGCTCCGCGCTGCAGGTGTTCGACCTCGGCGGCTCCGAGTCCCTGGTCCGCCCCGAGGACGACGGCTTCCCTCACGACCTCCCCGAGTCGCTGCTCGCGACGCAGTTGAAGAGCCTCCCGATCCCCAACCGCGCCCGCCGCGTCTTCGAGCGCGAGGGCTTCGTGACCGTGAACGATTTCGTCGGCGCGGGCGCCGCGCGTCTGATGTCGATGCGCAACTTCGGCGAGACGACTCTGACGGCGGTGAATCGCGTGATCAACGCCGCGGCCCGCGCGCTCTCGGAGGGCGAGCCGTCCACGACCGGGTCGCTCGGCGACTTCGAGAAGCTCGCGTCCGATCCGCGCTTCGCGTCGATGCTCGGCCAAACGCCGGTCGCGGCGCTCGATCTGCCGCGCCGCGCGCGCCGCGCGTGCCAGGAGCTCGGTCTCCGCACGCTGAAGGACCTCGCCCGCATCTCGAGCTCCGAGCTGCTCACGCGCCGCAACTTCGGACAGGCGACGCTGCGTCGCATCCAGAGCGAGCTGGAGCGCTTCCTTCGCGAGAACCGCGTGGAGCGCCCCGACGGGTTCGCGAGCATGGTCGACCAGCTCCTGTCGCGCCTCCAGGACAAGGAGCGCGGACTGATCGACCTGCGCGAAGGACGCTCGGGTCGCGCGCCGTGCACGCTCACAGAAGCGGGCGAAGCGCTCGAGATCACCGAGTCGCGGGCGTGCCAGATCGAGCACGCGGCGTGGGCAAAGCTGCGCCGGTTCGCGGTCGGCCGCATCGACGAAGCCGCGGAGCGCGCTCTGCAGCTCCTGCGCGTCCGCGGCGGCGTCGCGACGCCCGACGTCCTCCTCGAGGACTCCTGGTTCGCGGCCGACGGCCCGCCCGCCGAGTTCGTCGCCCGCATCCTGGTCCACCTGCTCCCCCACAAGCTCGCGCGGCTGTCCGACGGCCGCCTGGTCGCCACCCCGGCCGCGACGCTTGCCACGCTCGCCGCGCGATTGAAGAAGCGCCTGAACCGCGGCAGCGACTCGCAGCGGTTCGATGCGCTGTGCACCGAGGTCATGAAAGGTCTCGACGGGCTCGGCGCGAACGAGCTGATCGTGCGCGCGCTGTGCGAGGCGCTCTTCCGGCGCGAGGTGACGTCCGGCCCCGACGGCGTCGTGCTGGTCCGCACCGCCGCACAGGGATTCTCCGATGACCTCGACCGCATCCTGCGCGACGCCGGCGCCCCGCTGCACTTCTCCGAGATCACCCGGCGGATCCGCTCGCGGCCCTATTCGCGAGACGACCTCAACGAGGAGCAAGTGCGCCTGCGCCTCTGCCGCGACTCACGGTTCGTCTTGATCCGGCGCGGCATGTACGAGCTCCGCGACCGCTTCGCGCTCGAGCCGTCCGTCCGTCAGGAGCTGCTCGCGAGCGCGATCCGGTTCCTCGAGTCGACGGGACGTCCGACGTCCGTCGCGCTGCTCGCGACGCAGGCGCGCGAGAACCCGCGCTTCGCGAAGGTCACGGAGTTCGTGCTCGCCACGCTCCTGCGCGGCGATTCGCGCTTCCGCCACCTCGGCCGCGGCACGTTCGTGCTCGCCGGCGGCGCCGAGAAGTCGGTGCGCCACGTGTCCGAGATCCTCGAGCGCGTGCTGACCTCCGCGGGAAAACCGCTCGCCTACGCGGAGCTGAAGAAGCTCGTGCGGGAGCAACGGCACGTCAGCGACGGCGCGATCTCCGCCACGCTGGTGGGTCGCGGCACGTTCCTTCGCATCGCTCGCGGAGTGTTCGACCTCGCGTCGCGCTACCCGTTCGACGACGCGGCACGCGATCGCATCGCTGCGCAGGCGCTGGCCTCGATCGAACGAGACGCCGGCGTCGCGGGACTCGATCAGCTCGCGCGCGACGTCCAGCAGTCGATGAAGCTGCCGGCGGCGCCGACCGCGGTGTTGATCGGCGACATCCT
>CAZOLL010000358.1:0-4920 GCA_964580365.1 uncultured Phycisphaeraceae bacterium | reverse complement strand
GTCTGCTTCTTCTCGGTCGACTTGAACAGGTAGCCGATCAGCGGGATGTCGCCGAGCAGCGGCACCTTGCTGACGACGTCGGTCGTCTCGGTCGCGATCAGGCCGCCGATCGCGAACGTGTAGCCGTCGCGGACGTTCACGACGGTGGACGCGTTGCGGTTCGAGATGATCGGATTCAACACGTCGGCGCCGGAGTTGATGAAGCCCGAGACGAACGAGACCTCGGCGGTGACGTCCACCTGGATCATGTCGTCCATCAACAGGTAGGGCGTCACGATCAGCTTGATGCCGGTGTCCTCGAAGCGCACCTGCACCTGCTGCAGCGCGCCGACGAAGTTGATGACGGGCTGGAGAACGGGCGTCTTGTTGCCGGTGTCGATGATGGCGCGGTGCCCGTTCAGGACGGCCATCTTCGGCTCGGAGAGCACGCGGCTGTTCGTCGTGCTCTGGATCGCGCGGAGGAACGCGCGGTAGCGCGTGTCGCTGTCGAAGAACGCGAGCGCGAGCGTGCCGACCGGGTCGCCGTTCAGGAACGCCTGCGGCTCGAACGGCGAAGTGAAGTTCTTGAACAGCGTGCTGCGATCGTCGCGGCCGTGCACCCTCTTCGCGCCGGAGGGGAGGATCGTCGAGTTGACGTTCTCCTCGCGGACGCGCAGGTTCGCTCCGGTCTGCACGTCGTCGTCGTACTTGATCTCGACGACGCGCGCTTCGATCTCGATCTGCGGCGTTTCGGTGAGCAGGGCTGTGAGCAGCTGGTCGACTTCGATCAGCACGTCCTCGCTCGACGTCACGGCGATGAGGTCGGAGACGTTCGCGACTCCGGGCGGCACGTGCGACAGGACCGTCTGCCCTGCCGCCGGCGCGGTCGGTCGCGGGTCGACCTGCACCGCGTCCTGGCGCGAGACGACGGCGAGCGCCGGGTCGCCGGCGCGCGTGTGCGTCTTGATCAGCTGCTCGAGCAACGTGCCGCGCCCGGAGCGCACCCAATACAGGCGCGTCAATCGACCGTCGGGAGCGCGCAACGTCTGGTGCGAGTACGGGTGGTACGGCGACGACTGCTGCACCTCGGAGCGACCAGGCGCGCGCGACGCCGGATTCTGCGGGGGGAGCAGGCCCGGCGGAAACAACGCCTCGTCCTTTTCCGGCGCGCGATCGTCGTGAACTGCGGCGGCGTCGGCCGACGATTCGTCGGTCGCGGTCGGCACTCCGTCGGGGGTCTCCACCCAGTTGCGGACCTCGGTCGCACCGTCGATCGTCGGGACGGAGGGCTGCTCCTGCGTCGTGCACGACGACGACGCGAAGAGCACGGCGACGGCGACGAGGAGCGCGAGGGGGAACGACGCGGAAGCGGAGAACGAGCTGCGGATTCGAGCGAGGGCGGGCAGCGCGGGACGGTTCAGGACGACCTCCTCGACGGCTGCCTCGCAGCCGGGGTCAGCGGCCGCCGCGCAGCTCGGCGACGACGTCTTCGGTCAGGTCGCGCGTGCCGGCGGGGATCTCGACGTTCTTGTCCACGCCGATCACGAGATCGACGCCCTCGCGGAAGGCGACCGCCTCGACCGCGTCTTCGAACTGCTCGGTCGCCTGCGCCATCAGGAAGTGGTAGTCGGCGCGGGTGCGCGGCATCTCTTCGCGCCGGATGCGCTGGAAAGCAGGAATGACCTGGAAGCAGCGGCAGATGTCGAGAACCGCGCCCGTGCGGGCCGTGCGACGGACTCCCAGCACGACTCGGCCTTCGAGCAGGAGCGCCGGGTCGGCCGCGATGATCTCGGTCTTCGCGAGCGAGCGGGCGCCGCCCGGCGCGACGGCGGAACCGGACGCGCTGTCCGGCGTGCGGGTCTCGGTGATCGGCTCGGGGTCGATCGTCGCATTGCTGGCGTCCGGTCCGCGGACGACCGGGGCGGCGCTCGTCGGCTCGGACGCCGACGCGGTCGACGGGTCCGCGGTGACTCCATGCAGGGTCGTGTCGGGCGCGACCGGCGCCGGGTCGACGGCGGCCGGAGCGACGACGGGCGGGGAGACCGGACCGTTGGACACGCACCCGGCGAGACCCGTGAGGAGCGCGCACAGCACGATCGCGCCGGTCCAAGACGCCACCCGAGCGTCGCCGGACGGGTGACCCCGGCCAGGACGGTTCTCTCGGGCAGCGCCGTGCGGCGCCGTCATGCGTGCGACTCGGTTCACTGCTCCTCCCAGGACTTCAGCCGATGGATCCCGCGGAGCCGCCGTGGCTCACGCGCCCGCATCCACTCCTGATCTCGCGCAATCCAGTGCGAAACTCGGACCAACGAATGCGGGAAAGTACCAGATCCGGGTGCACGCCCCGTAAGTCTCTTCTGAAAGTGTGATTCCGTCGCAAGCGATCGTGCGCGCCCCACTTCGCGTCGATTCCGCCACGCGCGAATTCCGCCAGAATTCGCCAGTGTGGCCGATTCTCAGCTCTGCCGACTCGCCCGGTCGGACAGGCGGTAAACCGCTCCGCGGCGGCTGCCGAGCCGCTCGAGGACGCCGCGCCGGACGAGGTCGTTCAGGTCACGGAGCCCGGTCCGCTCGGGGACGCCGACGAGCTCGCAGTACTCCCGGCTGCGAATGACTCCCCCCGTCTTGAGCCGCTCGACGACCCGGGACTGCCGCTCGTTCACGACCGGAGTCGGGGGCGGGAGCGGAGCCGGAGCGGTGGCGGCCCCCGCACCGGAGTTGGCCGTCGGCCCGCCGTTCGTCACGTCCGTCGCGGGGACCTCGGCGACGGTTTCCCGGCGGAGCGTCGGCTCGGAGAACCCCGCCCCTTCGAAGGTGAGCGCCTGCGGCGCGACGAGGTCGGAGTCCGACAGGAGCATCGCGCGGGCGAGGGTGTTCTTCAGCTCCCGGACGTTACCCGGCCACTCGTACTGGTACAGCCGGTCGAACGCGGCCGGCGCGAGACCCTGGACCGAGCGACCGTGCTCCTCGTTGAACTGCCGGACGAAGAGATCGACGAGCGCCGGCAGGTCCTCGCGCCGCTCGCGCAGGGGCGGGATCGACAACGCGACCACCTTCAGGCGGAAGTAGAGGTCCTTGCGGAAGCCGCCGTGCTGCACCCGCTCGGCGAGGTCGGCGTTGGTGGCGGCGACGATGCGAACGTCGACCTCGACCGGCTGCCGCGAGCCGATGCGCGCGACTTTGCGGTCCTGCAGCACGCGCAAGAGCTTCGCCTGCAGCGCGAGCGGCATGTCGCCGATCTCGTCCAGGAACACCGTGCCGCCGTCGGCCAGCTCGAGCAGGCCCGGCTTCGCGCGGAGTGCGCCGGTGAACGAGCCCTTCTCGAAGCCGAACAGCTCCGCCTCGAGCAAGGTCTCCGGCACCGCGGAGCAGTTGAGCGTGACCAGCGGCCGGTGCGAGCGATCGCTCCAGCGATGCAAGAGCTCGGCGATCACTTCCTTGCCGACGCCGGTCTCGCCGAGGATCAACACCGACGCGGTGCTGTTCGACACCTTCGCGACCTGCGCGAGCAGCGCCTTCATGGCCGCGGACTGGAACACGTACGGGTGCAGGTCGAGCTCCGGCGCCTCGCCTTCCGCGGGCGGTTCGCGCGCTGGCTCCGCCACCTGACGGCGGCGCGACTCGCCGAGGTCGCGGTTGGCCGCGTCGAGCAGGAACGCCGCGCTCTGGCCGTCGCCGGGGAACGCCGCGACGCCGGAGTTCAGGTTGAGCCGCAGCGGCTTGTCGCCCTGCTTGCCGACCTCGAGCGCTTCGACGGCGCGCCGCGCGCGCGCGGCGAACGCGATCGCCGCGTCACGGTCGGACTGCGGGCACAGGACGAGGAACACGCGGTCGGCGCGCGCGACGAGGTACATGTCGCGCGCCTCCGCCTTCACGACGCGCGCCGCCGCAGCCAACGCGTCGCGCGCCGGGTCGGGACCGAGCAGTCGCTTCAGGCGCGCGAGTCCCGCGAGCTCGAAGCGGATCAGCGCGAGCTTCGTGCCCGCGTGCTGCGCGCGGTCGACCTCTTCCTTCAACCGGTTGTGGAAGTACGGCTCGACGTACAAGCCCGTCGCCGGGTCGGCGATCGCGAGCTGGTACAGCCGCGCGTTCTCGAGCGCGACCGCGATCTGGCCGGACAACTGCTGCAGGACGAAGCGCGATTGCACGAGCTGTTTGTGCGTCACGTCCGGGCCGTAGGTCAGGACCGCGACGCCGACCGCGTGGCCCGGCGCCGTGAGCGGCAGCATCACGGTGAGCGGCTCCGCGACGAGTGCGCGCTCCGCGGGCGACGGGTCGGGAGGCGGCTCGTCGCCTTCCGCGGCCGGGATCACCAACGGACGGTCCTGCTTCAGCACGCGCGCGAGCAACGGGCCGGGGTCGAGCTCGAGCGGCCACGGCTCGGGCGTCGCGCCGGCGCCCGGCACCGGCCAAGCGCGAACGAGGCGACCACGCGCGAGGTCGAGCCGGTAGAGCAGGCACTCCTTCGCGCTCGGGTGCTCCGCGAGCGTGCGCGCGGCGGTCTTCACGACGTCGTCGGGCGCGATCGTGCGCGAGAGTTCGGACTGCGCGCGCTCGAGGCGGTCGCGCTCCGCGGCGCGCCTCTTCAGCTTCTCGGTCATGGCGTGGAACGACCGCGCGAGCCGCCCGACTTCGTCCTCCGCTTCGCTGTCGACGCCGACGTTCAGGTCGCCCTCGGCGATCCGTCGTGCCGCCGACTCGAGGTTCTCGAGCGGCCCGGTGATGCGTCCGGTCGCGACCGCGCCCATGAAGACGGCGGCGGCGAGACCGATGACGCAGAACCAGAAGAAGAACATGTCGAGCGGCATCGCGAAGAGCGGCGTGTCGACGACGAACGGGTCGCGCGGCAGCGCGACCTCGAGCAAGCCGATCGGCGCGCCGTCGTCGCCCTTCAGGAGTCCGGTGGCGACGAGGCGTCCGCGATCGTCCTCGCGCACGACG
>CAZOLL010000357.1:0-4934 GCA_964580365.1 uncultured Phycisphaeraceae bacterium | reverse complement strand
CGCGTCGGTCCACGCTTGGCCGAAGCCGGGCATCCCGCGCCGGCACGGCGCCACGACGACGTACCCCTTCGCGGCCATCAGGTGGAAGTTCCAGCGGAACGAGAACGCCTGCGTGATCGGCGACTGCGGGCCGCCCTGGCAATACGTGAGCATCGGGTACTTCTTCGATCGGTCGAGCCCCGGCGGCGTCACGACCCAGCAGAACAGGTCCGCGCCGTCCTCCGTCTTCACCACGCGCTCCGTGACCTGAGGCAACTCCAGGCCTTCGTACGCCGCGTCGTTCACGTGCGTGACCGCGTCGATCGTTCCGCCCGAAGCGGCGACGCGGACGACCTCGTACGGCCGCTCCATCGTCGACTTCAACGCGAACACCGACGCGCCGTCGGGCGCGATCACCGGCCCGTCGAGGTTGTGTCGTCCCTGGGTGAGCTGCGACACCTCTCCGTCGAGCGTGACGCGAAAGAGCTGCACCGTCCCGCGGATGGGGACGCTCGTGACGAGGCTCTTCGAGTCCGGCGCCCACGCGTACGCCTCGGACCACTGGTCGAACTTCTCGGTGAGGTCGCGGATCGAGCGATCGCCGCGATCGAACACCATCAGCCGGTCGCGATCCGCTTCGAAGCCGGCGCGCTGCATCGAATGGAACGCGATGAATCGTCCGTCGGGCGAGTAGCGCGGATCGCGCTCGAACCCGTCCATCCCCTCGGTGATGTTCACCGCGTCGCCGCCGCCGACGGGGACCAGGTACAGATCGCTGTCGGTGCTGCGCTCCGGGTGGTCCGAGATCTTCGCGACGTAGCACAGCTCCTTGCCGTCCGGCGACCACGCGATGTGGCCCTCGTCGCCATGCGGCGGAAGCGGAGTGCGCACCCGCTGCCCCGGCATCAAGTCGAACGGCGCGCCCACGGCGCCCGCGTTCGAGATCTCCTGCACGAACAGGTGCGAGTAGGAACCGTCGTACCAGGCGTCCCAGTGGCGGTACATCAGGTCGTCGATGATCCGCGCGTTCGCCTTCGGCAGGTCGGGGTAGAGCTCCGCGAGAGTCTTGTCGAGCTTGACGTCCGCCGTGAACGAGATGTGCTTTCCGTCCGGCGAGAACGAGAAGTTCGACACGCCGTCCTTCACGTCCGTGATCGCGCGCGCCTCGCCGCCGAGCGGATCGATGCGCCACACCTGCGAGCTCCCGCCTCGGCTCGAGACGAACCCGATCGTCTTCCCGTCCGGCGACCAGCGCGCGTTCGTGTCCGACTTCTCGTGATTGGTGATCTGTCGCGTCGATCCGTCGGCGAGCGAGACGACCCAGATGTCCGCGTTGCCGGCGTTCTTCTCCATGTCGTATCGCGTCACTTCGAAGAGCAGCGACTTGCCGTCCGGGGAGACCTGCGGGTTCCCGACGCGTCCGAGCTTCCAGAGCAGCTCGGGCGTCAGCTTCGTGTCGGCCGCGCTCGCGGTCGATGCGGTGACGAGGATCGCGGTGAGGAAACGGATCGACATGGTGGGTTCTCCGGTCAGTTCAGCGGACCGACGGCACGTTCCGCCGCATCGAGGATCGCTCCGGAGGCGATCAGCGCGCGCGCCGTCGCGATGTCCGGGGCGATGATGCGGTCCCGCTTCATTCGAGGCACGCGAGCGCGCAGCGCGCGATAGGCGGCGAGCGCTCCCTTGCCGGGGTCGAGCCATCGTGCGTGGAGATCCTGCCCCTGCGCGGCGCACAAGAGTTCGATGGCGAGCACGTTCTCCGCGTTCGTCACGATCGCGCCGAGCTTGCGGGCGGCCCAAGTCGCCATCGACACGTGGTCTTCCTTGCCCGCCGAGGTCGGGATCGAATCGACCGACGCGGGGTGCGCGAGCGTCTTGTTCTCCGAGACGAGCGATGCCGCGACGACCTGCGCGATCATGTACCCGGAGTCGAGTCCGGGTGACTGCGCGAGGAACGCCGGCAGCCCCGAGAGGTCCGGGTTCACGAGGTTCTCGACGCGACGCTCGGAAATGCTCGCGAGCTCAGCCACGGCGATCGCGGCGTAGTCGGCGACGAGGGCGACCGGCTCCGCGTGGAAGTTGCCGCCGTTCAGGATCTCTCCGTCCGCGGGGAACAGGAGCGGATTGTCGGTCACTGCGTTCATCTCGCGCTCGAGCGTCGCCGCCGCGTGGTCGAGCGCGTCGCGGGCCGCGCCGTGCACCTGCGGCACGCAGCGCAGAGAGTAGGGATCCTGCACCTTGTCGCAGTCCGCGTGCGATGGGAGCACCTTGCTGCCGCGCAAGAGCTTCACCACGTTCCGTGCGGTCGCGGCCTGTCCCGCGTGGCCGCGCAGCTCGTGGATGCGCGGGTCGAACGCGCGCACGCCGCCGCGCAGCGCCTCGATCGAGAGAGACGCCACCACCTCCGCGGTGCGCGCGAGACGCCGCGCGCGGATCACGCCCGCCACCGCGATTGCCGTCGAAACCTGCGTGCCGTTGATCAGCGCGAGCCCTTCCTTCGGCTCGAGCGACAGCGGCCTCTTTCGCAGCTTCGCGAGCAGCCGCGCGCCGCTCATGCGCTTGTCGTCGAGCCACGCCTCGCCGCGCCCGATCACGAGCAATGCGATGTGCGCGAGCGGCGCGAGGTCGCCGGATGCGCCGACCGAGCCCTGCTCGGGGACGATCGGAGCCGCGCCCGATTCGAAGATCGCGGCGAGGAGATCGAGAAGCTCGACGCGGACGCCGGAGTGCCCGCGCGCGAGCGCGTTCACTCGCAAGAGGAGCGCGAGCCGCGCGACGCCGGGGTCGAGCGGCGGCCCGACGCCGCACGCGTGCGAGAGCAGCAGGTTCTCCTGCAGGCGCGCGAGATCGGACCGCGCGATCCGCACGCGCGAGAGCTTTCCGAACCCCGTGTTGATCCCGTACAGCGCCGCGTCGGAGTCCGCGGCGTCGCGGACCAGCTCGCGCGCGCGCGCGACGGCCGCTCGCGCGCGCCGCGACAGCGTGAGCCGGTGCGGTTCCCCGGCGAGCACGCGCTCCGCGTCGACGAGTTCGAGCGAACGACCGTCGATCTCGAGCCGACGCGTCACGAACGTCCTCCGGTTCGAAAAAAGCCGAGCCGCAGAGGGTAGCCGGGTCGGTCCCGCTGAAAAACCTCGCGGATTCCCTCAAGTTCGGTTCCTGGACAGCCGAACAGAACCGTGACCTCTCATCGGGCAGAGCCCCGAAAGGAGCGTGCGGCATGTTCGCGAGCTTCGAAATCCCCGCTCGGATCGCGTTTCTCACGCAGTGCCTGTGCTTTGCCGGGTGCGCGTTCGGCACCATCGAGCAAGGAGCCAAGCTCGACCCGGGAAAGGTCGGGCAGGTCCGCATCGGGATGACGAAGGCGCAGGTCCTCACGCTGCTCGGCCCGCCCCAGGAGTTCCGCCGTCCCGAGCTCCTCGACGTGCTCTTCTCGGACGTCGCGCAGAAGACCTCCGTCGACGCGTCCGCCGCCATCTTCAACGACGTCTTCAGCTACCGCTACACGCACGGCGACGTCGCGATCGCGTCCGCGATCCTCCTCACCTGGATGTCCGCGGACGTTCGCAGTGACGAGCTGATCGTGTTCTTC
This sequence comes from uncultured Phycisphaeraceae bacterium, assembly GCA_964580365.1. Lineage (GTDB taxonomy): Bacteria > Planctomycetota > B15-G4 > B15-G4 > JADJEK01 > CAZBOK01. Next base: position 1,363 of record CAZOLL010000357.1, on the reverse strand, counting down.
GATGACCGCGACAAGGTGAAGTACTTCGCTTGGCGCCCGGACTCCGAGGAAGAAGGCGAAGACGAAGCGGACGCGAGCGACGCCGACGTGGCGACCGCGTTCGGGAGGGTGACGCCGTGAGCCGCCTCCACCGTCTCCGCAAGCTCCTCACGCTCACCGCCGCCGCGGCGTTCGCTTGGCTGCCCGCCTGCTACACGACCTACGGCACGAGCGGCACGCCTCTCTCGTTCAGCTCGGACAGCGAGCGCATGCTGCGGGTCGGGACCACGTCGCGCCAGGATGTCCTGCGTCTGTTCGGCTCGCCAACGGACATCCAGGGCACGCGCGACGGCGAGGCGTTCCGATACCTGTTCACGAAGAGGATCAACGACGGCGTGGACGTCGGACTGTCCGCGCTGTGGGGCGCGCTTTCGCTCTCGTTCTTCCGCAGCGAAGCCAAGCGCGAGGACACCGAGAACCTGACGATGTTCTTCGACCAGTCCGGGAAGCTCTCGGCGTGGTCGTACACGCCCGGGTTCCGCGCGGGCGAGTGACGGCAATGCGACCGCTCATCGCGCTCGCGTTCCTCGTGCTCCCTGCGTGCCATCTCGGGCCGTACTACGACGTTCACGAGTTCACCTGCGGACCTGACCTCGCGCGCGCCGACGTCGGCGCGATCCGACCTCACTCGACGACGGCCGCGGAAGTGCTCGAGTCGCTCGGGCCGCCTCAACGCGTCGAGCGCCGCGGAGCGCGAACGTTCTTCACGTGGTTGCGACAGTCGTCCGACCAGGAGAACTTCGGCTTCGGCGTCGGCGCGCTCTCATTGAACCTGCAGGTCCTCGACGTCGAGTACCGCGCGGAGCCGACTCAGTCGATCACCGCAGTCGTGGAGAACGACCGCGTCGTCGCGTTCGGGCGGACGATCACTCCCGCCGCGAAGTGATCCGCCACACGGTCACCGGCGGTCGAGCGATCGCCTCGTCGAAGCGCGTCGACGCACGCAGCTCCGCGATGCCCGCGCCGGCGGCGCCCTCGCCCGTGACCTCGAGGAAGAATACGTCGCGCCGCTCGTCCACCGCGCGCAGCACCGCGTCGATCGTCGATCGCGTCGCGCGCCCGCCTTGCGCCAGGAAGCGCGTCGACGGCTTCGTGCCGTCGAATCCGCGCAGATCGTGTCGCGCGATCGCGTTCAGGTGCGGGTCGGCCGTGTCGGCGTCCGACACCATGATCTCGCGGTCGACTCCGAGCGCCGGCTCCGCGATCGTCACCGGGAAGTCGACGATCACGATCGATCCGCGCGGGAGGTCGCGGTCGAGGCCAGCGAGCCGCTCGACCAACGCCGGAGGCGTAGGTGCCTCGCGGTGCGGTCCGGCCGGAGTTT
>CAZOLL010000356.1:0-4935 GCA_964580365.1 uncultured Phycisphaeraceae bacterium | reverse complement strand
CGGTCCGCGTCCCACCACGCGCCTCACGGCCAACTCGAAGCGCTGGCAGGACCACCTGAGCGAGGACGACGCCCGGACGGTCGAGAAGAACGCGAAGCCGGCGCTCGAACGCCTCGGCTACCCCGCGCTCGCGACGGGAGCCGGAGCGTGACGGCCGCGCCGGCGGGGGGCGGTGAGGACTGGCGCGCGATCTCGCGACGCATGCGGAGCGAGCCGGCGGTGTTCGTCGCGGGCGTCGCCCGAAGCGGCACGTCCGCGCTCCGCGCGACGCTCGAGCGCCACCCGTCGTTCCGCCCGCGGAAGGACCAGTCGCCCGAGACGCACCTGTTCGCCCGGCCCGACCTCGTGCGCGAGGTGACCGCCGGACGCCGCCGGCAGCGACTGTTCGAGTTCCTGCTCGAGGACGAGGCCGCCGCCGCGCGCGTCGACGCGCTCGCGGCGGGCGTGCCCGAGCTGGGGCACGAGGACCTCGCGCGCCTCTTCTTCGCCGTTGCAAAGGAGGTGCGCGGCGTGCGCCGGCTGATCGAGAAGACGCCGCGTCACGTCCTGCACCTGCCGCTGATCGATCGTTCGTTTCCCGAGTGCCGATTCCTGCTTTGCGTCCGTCACCCGCTCGACGTCTACAGCTCCTACCGCAAGCGCCTCGCGGATGACGTCGAACCGGGCGCGGCGTCCGGCTCGCCGACCGCTGTGCCGGCCGGGAAAGAGTGGCTCACCGCGTCGCCCGAGGAGTTCGCGCGCGATTGGGCCGAGAAGGTCGCGATCGTCGCGGACTGGTGCGAGCGGTACCCGGATCGGAGCCTCCTGGTGCGGTACGAAGACCTGACTGTGTCCCCGCGCGCGGAGGTGGAGCGCATCTGTCGCTTCCTCGGCGAACCGTTCGCCGAGCGCGAGCTGTTTGGTGGCGAGGACGGCGACGCGTCCCCGACCGGCGCGCCGGACCCTTCGGCCCGCATCACGGTCAACACGAAGCGCTGGGACTCCTGGCTCGACGAGACGGCCGGCCGCGTCATCGAATCCGCGACTGCGGATGCGATGGAGCGGGTCGGCTACCGGCGATACCTGGCGTGACGGCGGCGATACACGGTGGGCGACGGGCGCACGGTTAAGATGCGGCCCCGCCGACCACCGCCGAGCGGTCGAGCGTGAGGGAAGAACGGATGCACCGATCCAGAGGCGCCGGGGTCCCGCAGCTCGCCGCGGCGTTCGGCGTCCTCCTGCTCGTCACGGTCGCGATCGCGCTCCTTCTCACCACGTCCGGTTCGTCGGAAGCGGACGAAGCGCACGCCGCGGAAGTCGCGTCGGTCGGCGGCGGTCCCGCGCCGCTCGATTCCCCGCCGGCGAATTCGTCCTCCGGCGACGCGGAGCGCGCGGAGACGACGTCCGACCCGACGCCGGCGTCCGAGCCCGCGTCGCAACCGGGCGGCATCCCGGCCGACGCCACCGGCGTGACCGGTCGCGTCATCGGCCGCGACGGCAAGCCGCAGAGCGGCGTCAAGGTGATCATGCAGAGGTGGGTGACGCGCGACGACGCGTCGAAGTTCGGCGTCACGGTGCCCGACGGCAAGCAGTACGGCGTGTTCGAACGCGCCGGAGAGACCGGCGTCGACGGCCGCTTCGTCGTGATCGACCTGATTCCCGACGGCAGCTATTCCGCGCGCATCCGCACCGACGACGGCCTGCTCGGCCGTTCGGAGAACGTCGACGTCGTCCCGAAGCTCGTGCGCGAGCTCGGCGACATCCCGCTGGTGCGCGGCGCTCGCGTGTCGGGACTCGTGCGCATCGAAGGCGGCGGTCCGGTCGCCGGCGCCGAGATCTCGCTCGGCTGGCAGACCGCGACCCCGATCGTGAGCGACGCGGAAGGTCGCTTCGACGCAGGCACGATCTTCCCGGGCCGCCAGCAGATCCGCGTGAAGGCGCGCGGCTACGGCCTCGCGGAGTCGATGCAGCGCGAGCTCGTCGCGGGCGACGTCGTGAACGACCTCGAGATCGTGCTGGTGCCCGCGGCGTCGATCACCGGCCACGTCGTCGACGCGGCGGGGCGCGGGATCCCCAACGCGTACATCAGCTGCGATCGCAACCAGGACAACGGCTTCATGGATGGGTGGGCGGGGGACTACCAGTACACCGGGCCCGACGGCGCGTTCGCGTTCGAGTCGACGCCGCCCGGCACGTACTCGCTGTGGGTCGACGTGCAGGGGTACGCCGGACAACAGAAGGAGGGGATCGTCGCCGGCGGCCCCCCGATCCAGATCCAGTTGAAGAAGGCGTCGTCGATCGAGGGCCGCGTGCTCGACAAGAACACGGGCGACGGCGTGCGGCCGACGAAGGTGACGCTCGAGTGGATCCCGCCGTGGAACTCGAACGAGCAGGGCGCGACGTTCGAGCCGTTCTGGAGCGACGTCAACGTCGACATCCAGGGGGACGGCCGCTTCTCGCTCGGGCTCTCCGAGGCCGGCAAGTTCCGCGTCGTCGCGGAGGCGGAGGGCTTCGCGACGGGCCGCTCCGAGCCGTTCGACCTGGGCGCCGAGTCCTCGGTCACGGGCATCCTCGTCCGCTTGGAGCCGGGCGCCGTTCTCACGGTGACGGTCACCGCGCTCGCCACGCGCGCACCGGTCGAGGGCGCGATCGTCGAGTTGTTCGAGCGCCAGAAGCTCGAGCCCGGCGAGGCCAACCCGTACCCGCCGGACTACACCGGCACGCAGGACCTCGCGGAGCGCATCGCGCGCGCGCCCACGGACGCGACCGGAGTGGCGCGCCTCGAGTCGCTGAAGCCGGGCGACTTCGTCGTGATCGCCTCGAAGCGCGGCTTCGCGCGCGGGCGGCAGAACGACGTGCACATCGACGACGGCAAGAGCCCGCCTCCGATCGCGCTCGCGCTCGGCGCGGGCGGCGGCATCGAGGGTCGCGTGTTCGACCACCGCAATCGACCGGAGCCGGCGTTGCGCGTGCGCGCGAGCGGCTCGAAGGGCGAGTCCGGCGACGCCGTGTCGGTGGAGGACGGCCGCTACCGCATCGAGAACCTCGCGCCCGGCCGCTACCGCGTCGGCGCTTCGGTCGAGGACGGCAGCTTCGTCGCCGAAGCGATCCGCGACGAGAACCGCGAGATCCCGGAGACCGAGCGCTTCCCGCTGGTCGTCACCGAAGGCGCGTTCACCCAGTTCGACGTCCGCGTCGAGCGTCAGGACCCCGGCACCCTCGCCGGCACGGTGATGCTGAACGGCGTGCCCGCGCAGGGCGTGACGGTGATGGCGAACCGGATCGAAGCCTCCGGCCGGCGCCGCTCCTATTGGCGCTTCGACAACCAGGCGAAGACCGATCAGTTCGGCGGCTTCCGCTTCCGCCGCCTGCGTCCGGGCAACTACCACCTCACGGTGCACCGCGGCTGGCGCAACATGTTCGAGGGCTGCGACACCGTCGTGCAGTCGAACCTCGACTCGCAGGTCACGATCGACATCGCGCTCGGCTCCGTGACCGGCCGCGTCGTCGACGGCGACGGCAAGCCGCTGAAGGGCGCCGAGATCATGCTGCAGAAGAAGCAGCCGCCCGGCCAACAGCAGATGTACTGGTTCGGCGGCAACCTCTCGGCGGAGTCCGACGCGGACGGACGCTTCACGATCGAGGACGTGCAGGCCGGGGCCTACGTGCTGAACGCGACGATGCGCGGGTTCCAGCGGATCAACATCGACCCGGTCGAGGTCGCGGGCCGCCGCGCCACCGGGCCGCTCGATGTCGTCATGAAGAAGGGCGGTTGGATCCGCGTGAGGTTGGAAGGCCTCGCGCCCAACCAGTACGACTCTACGTGGTGCATCTTCAACGTCTCGGACGAGTCGGGGAACATCTTCAACTCGACGTGGGAGCGCGTCGGAGCCGACGGGTTCGCGTGGGTCGAGATGTCGAAGCCCGCCGGCACGCTGACGGTGAACGAGCAGTCCGACAACGGGCTGTCGCGCTCGGGCAGCTCGGCCGTCAAGATGGAGGAAGGCGCGAACGCGGAGGTCACCGTCGTCCTGCAGTGACCCCGTCCGCTCCGCCGTCGAGGTCGACATGCCGCGATTGACGAGGATCTACACGCGCACCGGGGACGACGGCACGACGGCGCTCGGCAGCGGCGCGCGCGTCCCGAAGTCGCACGCGCGCATCGAGGCGTACGGCACCGTCGACGAGCTGAACTCCGAGATCGGCGCCGCGCTCGCGGCGGGGCTCGACGCGGACGTCACGGCCCCGCTGCGCGCGATCCAGAACGAGCTGTTCCACCTCGGCTCGGACCTCTGCTTCCCCGAGGCCGACAAGGCGAAGACGAAGATCCCGCAGATCGAGCCGCGCCACGTGACCGCGCTCGAGCAGATGATGGACCGCTTCACCGCGGAGCTCGCGCCGCTCGAGAACTTCATCCTCCCCGGCGGCTCGGCCGGCGCCGCGCGCCTGCACGTCGCACGTGCCGTGTGCCGCCGCGCGGAGCGCGTGTGCGTCCTCCTCGCGTCCTCCGAGCCGATCGGCGCGTGCGTCGTCCGCTACCTGAATCGACTCTCCGACTTCTTGTTCGTGGCGGCGCGGCTCGAGAACAAGCGGCGCGGCGTGAGCGACGTCTTGTGGGACAGCCGCGCCTGACGCCGCGGGTGGTGGTCGCGGGCGCCGGCCCGGCCGGGTCGGCCGCGGCGATCGCGCTGTGCGAGCGCCACGGGAGCCGGTACGAGGTCGTGCTCGCCGACGGGCGCACGCGCGACGAGAAGCCGTGCGGCGGCGGCGTGACGTGGCGCGGCCAGCGCGCGTTCGAGGAGTGGCTGCGCGGCGTGCCGCATCGCGAGGTCTTCACGGCGCGGGTCCGGCTCGACGACGCCCCGGAAGTCGAAGTGCCGCTCTCCCGTCCGCTCGCGATCTTCGCGCGGTCCGCTCTCGATTCCGCGCTCGTGGCGCGCGCGCGCGCGGTCGGAG
>CAZOLL010000355.1:0-4937 GCA_964580365.1 uncultured Phycisphaeraceae bacterium | reverse complement strand
ATCACGCCCGCGAGCAACGCGCGCTGCAGCTCGGCCTGGTCCTCCTCGAAGCGCAGCGCGTCGCCCGAGTCGCGCCAGCCGTAGCCGGCGGGGAAATCGAACTTGTCCATCACGTCCATCACGCGGCCGAGCACGCGGTAGCTGTTCGCGTCGAGCGACTCGGCGCGCACGATCAGCGACGTCATCCCGTTCCTGCGCTCGATCGCGCCCGCCGACTTCTCGAAGCGGTAGGACGTCACGGCGCCGAGCGGCAGCGTGCCGTTGCCGGCGACCGGCACCGACAGCGCGCGCAGGTAGCCGAGGTCGCCTTCCTCCGGGTCTTCGAACTCGACGAGGACGGGGATCTCGCGCGCGGTGCCCTTCAAGCCGGACAAGCGCTGGCCGCCGACGCCCCACGAGATCATCCCCTGCAGCGCTTCCTGCGAGACGCCGAAGCGGCGCGCGCGGTCGCGGTCGATCGCGACGCGCAGTTCCTCCATTTGGCCTTCTTCGTTGCCGAAGCGGATGTTCGTCAGTTCCGGCAGCGTCTTCAGCTCGCGCACCACGCGGTCGGCGATGCCGGCGAGCACGGCGGGAGAAGGGCCGTTCAGCTCGATGCGCACGCTGCCCTGGCCGTCGCCGCCGCTCTCGAAGCCGAGGCGGTAGTTCACGCCGGGGATCTTCGGCAGCTCGTCCTTCATCCGCTTCGAGAGCTCGCGCTCGTGGTTCGGGGGCGCGTCGGGCGGGAAGTACAGGTCGAGGCGCCCGCGGTTTCGGCGGAAGTTCGCGCTGTAGTGGTGGAGCTTGTACTCGTCCTTCCTCGACTCGAGGTACGTCTCGAGCTGGACGAACACGTCCGACGCCTCCGGCAGGGTGAAGCGGCTCGGCAGCTCGACCGCGATGCGGAGGTTCCGGCCCTCGCCGCCGTCCTGGAAGTTTTTCTCGATCATGCCGCTCGTCGACCACGCGACGCAGACGATGAGGAGCGCACCGGTCATGACGCCGAACCGGTGCGAGATGCCGAACGCGAGCACGCGGCGGTACCCGCGATGCAGCCGCGACTCGGCGAGCGCTGCGCTGCGCTGCGGCGCGGCCTTCGAGTGCTTCGATCGGCGCTGCTCGATGATGAGGATCGTGATCGGCAGGAACACCAGCGCGACGACGAGCGACGCGAGCAGCGAGAACGTGATCGGCAACGCGAGCTCGCCGAGCATCAAGCGCGCGCCGCGGTTGCTCGACATGAACACGAGCGGGACGAACACGATGAGGGTGGTGAGCGTGGAGAGGACGATCGCGAGGCCGACCTGACCGGCGCCGGAGGCCGCCGCGAGGAAGCGCCCGGCGCCCTCGCCGCGTTTGCGGTCGATGTTCTCGGTGACGACGATCGAGTCGTCGACCAGCATCCCGATCGCGATCGTGAAGCCGGCGAGCGAGATCAGGTAGAACGACATCCCCATGAAGTACAGGCCGACCAGCGCCGCGAGCAGCGAGATCGGGATCGCGAGCGCGACGAGCAGCGTCAGCGCGAAACGCCGCACGAAGAGGAAGATCACGATCACCGAGAACAGGCTGCCCCAGCCCATCGCCGACTTCAGCTCGCCGAGCGCCGAAACGATGATGTCCGCCTGGTTCCAATAGGTGACGAAGCCGAAGCCCTTCAGCCGCTCGTCCTTCTTCAGGTCCTCGATCCCGGCGAGCACGTGCTTGCAGACGTCGACGGCGTTCTTGTCGGACTCCTTGCTGATCGTGACCATGACCGATGGCGAGCCGTCGACGCGGCTGACGAAGTCGCGGTAGGTCTTCGCGAGTTTGATCTCCGCGACGTCGCCGAGCTTGACGTTCTCGGAGAGCGGGTACGCCTTGATGTCGTCGATCGAGCGGTAGCTCGTGTCGATGCGCAGCAGGAACTCGCGGCCGCCGTCCTCGACGGCGCCGGCCGGCAGCGTGAAGTTGTCGCGCCGCATCTTCGCCACGATCTCGTACAGCGACAGACCGTGCGTGCGCAGGGCGTCGGGGAGCACGTTGACGCGCACGGTGTCGAGCACCATGCCGCGGACGTCGACGAGCGCGACGCCTTCGATCGCCTCGAGCCGCGGCTGGATGACGCGCTCGATGAGGCCGTACGGGTCTTCCACTTCGGACTTGAAGTTGATGCCGGCCGCGAAAATCGGGAACTCGATGTTGCCGCTGAAGCGACGGATGCGGATGTCGCCGACGCCGTCGGGCAGCTTCGGCTTCACGCGCTCGAGGCGGTCCTTCAGCTCGGCGTAGGCGGCGTCCATGTCGGCCGACTGTCCGAACTCCACGTCGACGTCGGCATCGTCAGAAGACGACTCGCTGTAGACGTTGGTCACGTTCGGCAGCGTGCGGATGGTCTCCTCGATCGGCCGCGTCACCTTCTCCGCGACTTCCTCCGGGCTCGAGTTCGGCACGGAGACGCGCACGTTCATCGACGGCTGCGCCATCGCGCCGCGCGGGAGGAGTTGGATCGGGATGCGCGTGTACGCGACGACGCCGAGCACGCAGATGAGGACGAACACCATCAGCGCCGACACCGGGCGCTTCAGGAGGCCGGAGAAGAACGGGTGGCGCTGGCGCGCGAGGTTCTCGTCGGACCCGTGTGCGTCGTGCGACATGCGGGCCGCGATCTTAGTTCACTCGGCCGGCTTCTCGCCCCAACGGATCGGGATGAACTGGAGCAGCCGCAGGGTCTTCGCGCCCTGGACGTTCTCGTACCCGGCGAACAGCGGCACGCTCCATGAGCTGCGCCCCGTCTCCTCGTGGCTGCGATACAGCGCGTAGAGCAGGTGGAAGTCCTCGGTCTTCGGCGTGCGCTCCCAGCGCAGCACCTCCCACAGGAAGCTCCACTCGGCCAGGCCGTCGTTGTCGCTGCGCACGTTCACGAGCGGCCACAGGTACCAGGACTCGGAGTGCCCGGTCTTCGGGTAGCTCTCGTGGATCCACAGCGGGAAGAAGCGGCTCTTCGACTCCTGCTCGTTCCACTCCGCGCCGCCGAGCGGCCACAGGAAGTGCCAGTCGCCGCGCGCGCCGTCCGCGGTCTTGCCGAACCAGAAGAACGGCCACAAGGTCGAGACGCGGCCGAGGCCGCCTTCTTCGTCGACGCCGAACAGCGGCCACACGTGGTGATTCGAGTGGTTCACGCCGTCGTCGAACCACCAGAGCACCGGGAAGATCCAGCGCGCGGTGTGCTCGCCGCGGCGCTCGAAGCTCGAGATCGGCCACAGGAACGACGTGGATTCTTCGTCCTGGCCGGGCGGGTCGCCGATCCGCAGCACGTCGAACACGGGCAGCCAGGCGGACCGCCGGCCGACGCCTTCCTTGTTCACCGACGAGTACAGCGGCCACAAGAGCCAGCGCGCCGATACCTCGCTCTCCGCGCGATCGAACAACCCGAGCACGTTCAGGTGCGCGGTGTGCCCGCCGCGGTTCCAGTACCAAAGGGGGAAGACGCGCGACGTCTCGCTGCCCTCTTTCGTCTCGAACGACGAGAGCGGCCAGAGGTACTCGTTGCGCGAGAGGTGCCCGTCCTTGTCCGTCGTGCGGATGAACAGCGGCGGCACGACGAAAGTCTTCTCGCGGCGCCCGTGGTCCTCGGAGTGTCGGCCCCAGAACGGCACGAAGTGGACGTACTCGTTGTCCGGATCGCGCAGCCGGTACCAGAGCGGCAGGAACAGCGAGACGTCCGAGTCGGGGCGCTTCGTGAACCACGCGAACGGCAGGAAGCGGAAGTGCCACGCGGGACCGCCGGATTCGCGCCAGGTCTCCGAACGCACGAGCGGCCACAGAACGTCGGTGCCGACGCGATCGTCCTTCGGGTCGTGTTCGCGTCCGAACAACGGCGGCACCCAGAAATCTCGCGACGATCCGTCGTCGTTCTCCCAGCCGAGATGGAACGGCAGTGTCATCGAGAACGACTCGCCGTCGCCGCGCGAGAACCAGACCAACGGGAAGAAGTGGGAGTGCGTCTCTTCCGCGCCGGTCTCCGAGTCTCGGGTCGAGCGCTTCGAGAACAGCGCGACGCGCGGATGGAGGACGGAGAGGAAGTGGGTGTCGCGTTCCTCGATCGTGTGCGTCTTCGGCTCGGCCGCGGCCTCCTCCGTGGCGTCCGCCGGCGCGCTCGCCGGCTGCGCCTCCTCGCGGAACTCGTGGGAGCGGCCGAACAGCGAGACCAGGCCGGGCATGTCGACGAAGCCGAAGGTGCCTGCCCCCGTCTTCTCGTTCGAGTCCCAGTTCGCGAGCGGCCACAGCGCGAAGCCGGAGCCGCGCCCGGTGTCCTTGTGCGTCGTGCGTCCGAACAGCGGCCAGAACGCCGTGCGATCCATGTCGGGGGAGCGCGTCAGCCAGAAGAACGGGAAGAGCACGTGGGTCCACGCCGAACCGTCCCCCGAGTGCTGCTGCCAATAGAGGAGGAGGACGTCCGTTTTGCGCGAGCCGTCGGCGCAGGTCTCGTCCCACCAGAACGGCAGGACGCGCGAGCCGTGCTCGTCGCCCGCGCGCCAATTCGAGCCGAGCGGCCAGAGGAACTGCAGCTCGTGACCCTCGGGGTTCGTGCGGGTCTCGTAGTACGCGAGCGGCCAGAGGTTGAACTTCTCCTCCACGCCGGTCTGCGGAGTGCTGCGGCAGCCCGCGACGGCCAGCGCGAGTGCGAGCGCGGCGGAGCGCCGGGCGAATGCACCATCCATCGAACGTCCTCCTCGCGTCCGCCGCTCAGCGGCGAAGGCTGCGGTACAGATCGAGCGTCGCGCGCGCCGCGGCCTCCCAAGTGAACCGTCGCGCGCGAGCGGTCCCGGCCTCGACCAACTTGACGGAGCGAGCTTCGTCGTTCAAGACCGAACCGATCGCTTCGGCGAGCCGATCGGCGTCCGCACCGTCGGCCGCGAGCGCCGCGTCGCCGGCGACCTCGGCGGTCACCGCACTCTCTGCCGCGACGACGGGTG
>CAZOLL010000354.1:0-4943 GCA_964580365.1 uncultured Phycisphaeraceae bacterium | reverse complement strand
CATCGCCGGCGCGCTCGGCCACCGCGACGCGCTGTACGGATTCTCCGGACAGGTTCCCGCGTCCGTCGCGCCGGGCGACCGGCTGCAGCTCTTGAACCTCGGCGGCGTCATCGGCGCCGGCGCCAAGGCGGCTCCCGGCATCGGCGAGCCGTTCCAGGTCGAAGTGCTCGGCTCGATCCAGAGCTTCCCGCACCTCGGCAGCCGCGTCGGCCAGCCGTCGTCGATCGTCGACGGCGCGCTGCCGGCGATGCAGCTGCCGGAGCGCGTGCCTCCGATCGTCGCGCTCGTCGGCACCTGCATGGACGCCGGCAAGACGACGGCGGCGGCGGTGATCATCGGCGAGATGACGCGCCGCGGCGCGCGCGTCGCGGCGGGCAAGCTCACCGGCGTCTCGCTGCGGAAGGACGTCCTCCTCATGCAGGACAGCGGCGCGGAGCCCGCGTTGCTCTTCACCGACTTCGGCGTCGTCACCACGACCGACGCGACCGCCGTGAGAGCGGCGCACTCGTTGGTCGCGCACCTCGCCGACGCCGAGCCCGACGTGATCGTGCTCGAGAGGGGCGACGGTCTGCTCGGCTCCTACGGCGTGCAGGCGCTGCTCGGCGACGCGCGCTTCCGCGGGTCGCTCCACTCGATCGTCCTGTGCGCCCAGGACCCGGTCGGCGCGTGGGGCGCGGTGAAGCTCCTCGAGGAGCGTTACTCGCTCACGCCCGCGGTCGTCTCCGGGCGCGTCACCGACACTCCGGTCGGCACGAAGTTCTGCGGCGAGCAGCTCGGGCTGCCCGCATGGAACGCGTTGTCGAACGGCAAGGAGCTCGCCGAGGTGCTGACGAAGCGCCTCGAGGGCGCGGAGGTCCGATGAACGTCGAACTGCAGAAACAGGCGTCCTCGAAGTCCGGCATGCGCGAGAAGAGCGTCCCGCTCTTCCTGTTCGGCGCGACCGGCATGCTCGCCGGCGAGTTGATGCGTCTTCTAGAGCTGCATCCGGTGCTCGAGTTGGTCGCCGGCTCGTCGCGCGACCCGGCCCCGCTGCAGTCGAGCCAGCCGCACCTCGTGACGCCGGCGCGCGCCGCCAACCGCGCGTCGACGGTGGAAGTGATCCGCGCCGCGGTCGCCGCCGAAGGCAAGGCGGCCGTCGTGCTGGCGCTGCCGCACGGCGAGTCCGCGCGCACCTACGCCGAGCTGCAGGACGCCCTCGGCCCGGTGTGGCGCCGCGTGCTCGTCGTCGACCTCGCGGCCGACTTCCGCCTCGCCGACAAGGATCTCTACCGCTCCGCGTACGGCGTCGAGCATCCGCTCCCGTCCGCGCTCGGCGAGTTCGTCTACGGACTCCCGGAGTTCCACCGCGCGCGCATCAAGGGCGCGACGCGCGTCGCCGCGCCGGGCTGCTTCGCCACCGCGTTGCAGCTCGCCGCGCTCCCGGCGGCGGACGCGGGCCTGCTCGACCGCTCTCGGCCGTGGATCTTCCACGCCGTCACCGGCTCGTCGGGCAGCGGCAGCGAGCCGAAGCCGGGCACGCACCACCCGCACCGGCACGGCAACCTCTGGGCGTACTCGCTCGACGGCCACCGCCACGAGGCGGAGCTGACGCAGGCGCTCGAGATGCAGCGGCCGAGGGAGCCGCTGCCGCCGATCCACTTCGTGCCGCACTCCGGCCCGTTCGCGCGAGGCATCCACCTCACGGCGGCGCTGCCGCTCGCGAAAGACAAGGCCACGCTCACGACGCAGGAGGCGCGCGCGATCTACGCCGCGTGCTTCGCGGACGAACTGTTCGTCGAAGTCGCGGCGGAAGGCGTGCCGGATCTCCGCCGCGTCGTCGGCTCGAACCGTGCGTCGGTCGGCGTGCACGTGAAGAACGGCATCCTCACCGTGCTCGTCACGCTCGACAACCTGGTGAAGGGCGGCGCGGGCCAGGCGCTGCAGTGCTTGAACGTGATGCTCGGTCTCCCGGAGACCGCGGGCCTCCCGCGCTCCGGCCTCGGAGTCGCCTGACATGCAATCGATCCTGGACGAGATGCGCGCTTACCAGCGCCTGAACCTCTCGGTGCTCGGCGCCGACGGCCACGAGCTGTTGCTCGAGGACGGTCGCCGCGTGCTCGACCTCTACGGCGGCCACTGCGTCAACACGCTCGGCGCGGGCGACCGCGGCGTGCAGGTCCTGATCGAGCGGCAGTGGCGGAAGATGTCGTTCCAGACCAACCTCATCGATCACGCGCCGCGCCACGAGTTCTTGGCTTCGGTGACTCCGCTGTTGCCTGCCGGCGCGGAGTGGTCCGTGTTCACCACGAACTGCGGCGCGGAGGCGAACGAGAACGCTCTCAAGGTCGCGCTGAACGTGACCGGACGCTCAGCAGTCGTGTGCTTCAAGGGCGCCTTCCACGGCCGCACTGCGGCGGCCGCGGCCGTGAGCGACACGAAGGTGAAGCCGTTTCCGTCCTCGCCGTTCGAGGTGCGTCGCGTGCCGTTCGGCGCGATCGACGCCGCGACCGCGGCAATCGACGCGAGCGTCGGCGCGGTGATCCTCGAGCCGATCCAGTCGATGGCGGGCGTCGTCGAGCCGCCGCCGGGTTTCCTCGCCGCGTTGCGCAGGCGGTGCGACGAAGTCGGCGCGTTCCTCGTGTTCGACGAAGTGCAGACCGGCAACGGCCGCCTCGGCAGACCGTGGGCGAGCGACTACTACGGCGTGCTGCCCGACCTCTTCACGACTGCGAAGGGCGCGGCGACCGGGCTGCCGATCGGCCTCACGTTCGCGCGCCGCGAGATCGCCGCGCGCATCCCGGCGGGCCTGCTCGGCACGACGTTCGGCGGCGGCCCGCTCGTGCTCACGGTCGCGGCCGAGGTCTACCGCCGCATGTCGCGGCCGGGTTTCCTCGAGCACGTCCGTCAACTCTCGGCCGCGTTCATGAAGGCCGCCGTGCGCGGCCCGATCGAGCGCGTCCGCGGCGCCGGGCTCCTGCTCGGCCTCGAAGTGAAATCGGGCCTGACCGGCGCGCAGGTGCGCGACCGGCTGCTCGAACAGAACGTCCTGGTCGGAACCAGCGACGATCCGCGCGTCCTGCGCGTCTCGCCCCAGCTCACGCTGCCGCTCGCGGCCGTGGATCGCCTGGCGGAAGCGCTCGACGCCGTGGCCGCGTGCACCGCGGCCGCGAGCTGAACGAAGGAGAATCGGAAGATGAACGACCTGTTGCGCGCAGCACCCCATGTCCGCATGCATCGCGGCAAGACGTTCGTGATCAAGGTCGGCGGCGGCCCGCTCGGCAAGCCGGCGACGCTCGTGCGGCTCGCCCGCCAGATCGCGGCGATCGACGCGCTCGGTTCGCGCGTCGTCGTCGTGCACGGCGGCGGCCCGCAGATCGACGCGTGGCAGCGACTGCTCGGCGAAGAGCCGGTCATGGTCGACGGCCGCCGCGTGACCAGCCCGCTCGCGCTCAAGGCGCTGCGCCTCGCGACGAACGGCGAGCTGAACGGCGACCTCGCGGCCGCGCTGTGCGCGGAGGGCGCGCCCGCCGTCGGCATCCTCGGCGCGTCGGTGCTCACCGCACGCCGCCGTCCGCCGACGCCTGCCGTCGACTTCGGCGAGGTCGGAGACCTCACGGGCGTCGACGCGGCGCCGCTCACGGCGCTGCTCGACCTCCGCAAGGTCCCGGTGCTCGGTCCGCCCGCGACCGACGGCGCCGGCGGCTTCCTCAACGTGAACGCCGACCTCGCGGCCGCGGCCGTCGCGATCGAGCTCAAGGCCGAAAAGCTCGTGCTCGTCACGAGCGCGCCCGGCGTCCTGCGCGACCCGGCCGACCCGACGTCGCTCGTGTCGTCGCTCTCGCGCGCCGACCTCGACCTGCTCGATGCGGCCGGCTCGTTGAAGGGCGGCATGAAGGTGAAGGCGACGGCCGTGCGCTCCGCGCTCGACGGCGGCGTGCCGCGCGTGCACGTCGTCTCGGGGCTCGACCCGGAGGCGCTGCTCGTCGAGCTGTACACGAACCACGGCTCGGGCACGCTCGTCACGCGCGATCCAGAACAAGCGCCCGCGAACGGCGGCGACGCCGATCGTCCGGCCGATGCGTCGGTTCTCGAGGCATCGGCTTGAACGACGTCGCCCGGCTCCTGCAGGACCTGGTCGCAATCGCGAGCCCGTCCGGCGGCGAGGACGCCGCCGCCGACTTCACCGCGTCGTTGCTCTCGAGCGGCGGCGCGTCGGTCGAGCGCGTCGGCAACTCCGTCGTCGCGCGGATCGAACGCGGCAAAGGCCCGCGCCTGCTCTTGAACACGCACCTCGACACCGTGCCGGTCGGCGTCGGCTGGACGAAGGAGCCGCTGCCGAAGCCGAGCGCCGCGGGCTCCGATTGGTCGAACGGAGTGCTCTTCGGCCGCGGCGCGAACGACGCGAAGGCGAGCGGTGCGGCGATGATCACCGCGTTTCTCGCTGCCGCGCGCGGCGGCGCGTTCGAAGGCACGCTCGACCTCGCGCTGACCGCGAGCGAAGAGACCGATCAATCCGGCATGACCGCCGTGCTCGCGCGGTTCGGGATGCCCGACGGCGGCATCACCGGCGAGCCGACCGGACTCGAGGTGGTGCGTGCGCAGGGCGGACTCACCGTGCTCGTCGCCGAGTGGCACGGCACATCCTGCCACGCGGCGCACGTCGCGCGGCGCGCGCACGACAACGCGCTGTTGCGCGCCGCGTCCGAGCTCGCGCGCACGTCGCCGTTCGTGAAGCTCGCGCCCGAGCACCCGCTGCTCGGCGCCAGCACGATCGTCGCCACGCAGTTCCGCTCCGGCGAGCGGCACAACGTCGTTCCCGACCGCGCGGACGCCGTGTTCGACGCGCGCCTGGTCCCGCTGCACGCGGGTGAAGACGCGCGCGCGCGCATCGCCGAGCTGTTGCCCGGCGCGCAGGTCAAGATCCGCTCCGAGCGGCTGAAGCCGGTCGAGACCGCCGCCGATCA
>CAZOLL010000353.1:0-4952 GCA_964580365.1 uncultured Phycisphaeraceae bacterium | reverse complement strand
CGGCGAAATCGCCGCAACCGCACGAGGGCGACGATACCGGGTGGCGCTGTCGCTAGGAAGCTCGCGCAAGCCTGCGACGGGGTCAATATCGCCGAATCAGTCCGATCACCACGCCGCGCACGTCGGCGTGATCCACGATGATCGGTTGCATCGCGGGATTCGCCGGTTGGAGCCGGACAGTTCCGGATGCGTCCTGAAAGATGCGTTTGAGAGTGACCCGACCGTCCGAGACCGCGGCGACGACGATGTCCCCCGGTACCGGTCGTCGCTTGCGGTCGACCAGGACGAGATCCCCCTGTCGGATCTGGTCCTGAATCATGCTCTCACCTGTCACGCGAAGCAGGTGGCAGGAGCCGGGGCTTTTCAGCCACCCAGAGACGTCGAACGACTCAGGCACTTCGAACGGCTCGCAGGGATCGCCTGCCTGGACCTGGCCAAGGATCGGGAGGACGATGTTCGAGATCTCCGCGGGCGCGGTCTTTCGGCCGTCCGGGGTGAGCTCGATCCCGCGGGCTCGGCTGCGGTCACGTCGGAGCGCACCCTTGCGCTCGAGAGCGCCGAGATGCTCGTGGATCGTGACCCTTGAGACCCCGAAGTGTCGGGCGATCTCGTCGAGCGTGGGAGCGATGCGCTCGCGGGCGGTGTACTGGCGGAGGAAGTCGAGAACCTGAAGCTGCCTTCGGGTCAGGTACATCGTGGCCGGCCGAGCTCCAGTGGGGTGGCCGGCGATTCAAGGCTCGCCGTGGTCAAATGAAAAGGATCACCGCGAGGATCAACATCATCAGAAGCAGTGCCACACCATCTCGGCCCAAGGCAGATCGCAACATGGTCGATATCCTCTTGTTTCCTGCGAGCGTTCGCTCGGTTTCGGTCTTCGGAGTGTACCGAACGATGCACGAACGAACAACGAATTTTGCACGAACTATTCCCCAGAGCGATCCGGTGCCGATGTGACGAACCCACGCGAGCCTTCTGGAGTGATCGATCAACGCCAGTTGCCTGCGGCGCCGATCGGGACGCGGTACGTGCAGGTGCATCCGCGAGAGTGCATGGGGGTCGGCGAGACCGACGTCATCGTCATCGGCGGAGGGGTCGCGGGGATCAGCGCAGCGCTCGAAGCTGCGCGCTCGAGCCGCGTGCTCATCGTGACGAAGGGGCCGCTCGAGGAATCGAACACCCGATATGCCCAAGGCGGGATCGCCGCGGTCCTCGGCGAGGACGATAGCGTCGATGCGCACGTTGATGACACGATGCGGGCCGGAGCCGGGCTCTGCCACGCGGACGTCGTTCGACAGGTCGTCGAGGAGGGCCCGCAGGCGATTCGTCGATTCATCGAAATGGGCGGCTCGTTCGACAAGGGCGCATCCGGGATCGCGCTGTCCCTCGAGGGAGGTCACTCGCAGGGCCGTGTCGTGCACTCACGGGGCGATGCGACCGGCTTGGAAGTGCAAACCGTCCTCGCAGGGCAGGCACGCTCGAATCCGAGCGTCCGCGTGATGGAGGAGACGTTCGTCGTCGACCTTGTCACGGCCGAAGGCGTGATCGTCGGGATCATCGTGTTGGGCAACCACGGCCGCCCGGAGCTGATCCGCTGCCGCGGGGTCGTCCTTGCCACCGGCGGCGCCGGCTGCATCTACCGCGAGACGTCGAACCCTTCCGTCGCCACCGGCGATGGTCTTGCGGTCGCATATCGAGCGGGGGCCCCGCTCCGCGGTCTCGAGTTCGTTCAGTTCCACCCGACGACGCTGTACGTCGCGGGCGCACCTCGCCTCCTCATCTCGGAAACGGTTCGCGGCGAAGGCGGCGTTCTCGTCGATCGCGACGGAAGGCGCTTCATGACCGGAGTGCATCCGCAGGCCGAGCTGGCCCCGCGCGACATCGTGAGCCGTGGGATCGCGCGGCAGATCGCGGAGAGCGGCGATTCGTGCGTCTACCTCGACGTCCGCCACATCCATGCCGAGCACTTCCGCAAGCGCTTCCCCGGGATCTCGCGCGTCCTCGACCAGTACGGCGTCGACTTCACGCGCGAGCCGATCCCAGTGCACCCGGCGGCGCACTTCATGATGGGAGGGGTCGTCGCGGACATCGAGGGACGTACGTCGATGCAGGGCCTGTTCGCCGCGGGCGAGGTCGCGTCCACCGGACTCCACGGTGCGAATCGCCTCGGGTCGAACTCACTTCTCGAGGGATTGGTCTGCGGCGTCCGCGCGGGCCGAAATGCCGCCGCGTCGCCCGATGTCCGGGCGCAGCGGTTCGACGACGGCGACCGCCCGGATGACGCCGAGCAGTGGACTCTGGACCGCTTCGACCTCTGGAACTCGGTCCGCTCGACGATGTGGCGTCGCGTCGGAATCGAGCGGAACGGTACCGAGCTGCGGCACGCCGCGGAGAAGCTCGATCGCTGGTCGCGCCCGCTGTTCCGCACCCGATTCAAAGATGCTGGAGGCATCGCGCTCATGAACGCGATGACTCTCGCACGCTTGGTCACCCATGCCGCGACCGCGCGCCTGGAGAGTCGCGGGGCGCACTTCCGGACCGATCATCCGGAGCGAGACGACAAGAACTGGCGCTGCGACCTCGTGATGGCGCGCGGAAACAACTCCGCGACCTGAGGGTGGCGCGCCACCGTCAGTGGGGGACGAACACGAGAGCGCCCGTCGGCAGGCGGCCGCTTGCGTCGAGTCGAGCCTTCGGGTTCGCCCGGACGAGCGGCGAAACGCGATCCGCGACGCCGTAGTACTTCCGCGCGAGGTCGCGCCAACCTTCCTTGCCGTTGGCGACGTGCCGGTCGCATTTCGTGACGCGGATCACGAGCGGATCGCCGATGCGGAGCGCGTTCGCGTTCTTGATTCCGTTCTCGCGCGCGACGCGATCGACCGTTGCGCGCGCGTCGGTGCCGAGGTGGTCGCGCACGATCGAAACCAAGCTGTCGCCCTCACGCACCGAGTAACGGAACTCGCGCGGCGGTTCCGGCGGGACGCGGACGACCGGCGCCTCTTCGACCTCGATTCCAGCTTCGTCGTCGTCCCCGACGACTTCCGGCGCGACTCCCGAGTCGGACGTCGGAGTGGGCCCGGACTCCTCCGCAGCAGGCGCTTCCGTCCGAGCCGACTCTCCGCCGACCACGATCCGATAGAACGTGCCGCTGTAGGTCTCTGCCTTGGCGTCGCGCGCGGAATCCCGCGAGCTCAACTCGACCCACGCGACGCCCGCGATCGCGATCAGCATCAGAACCAGGATGCCGAGCAGCTTGCGAATCACGTTGCCTCCCCGCCGGGCGCGCGAACGCGCCTTCGCGGTTCACACCGATGCCGGAGCGCCCTTCGTGTCGTTCGCACCGGTGTTCGTCCTCCGCGCGGCGCCCTTGCGCATGCGCTCGTCGAACCAGACCAGGATCGGGCTCGCGATGAACACGGTCGAGTACGTTCCGGTGATCACGCCCATGAGCATGACGAAGGAGAAGCCTTCGAGCACGTTCCTTTGCCCGTAGTTCAGGATGAACAGGACGAGCAGGGCCATGAACACCGTGAACGAGGTGAGGATCGTGCGGCTCATCGTCTGGTTGACCGAGACGTCGACCACCTCCGCGAGCGACTTGCCCGCCATGCGCGGGATGTTCTCGCGAACGCGGTCGTAGATGACGATCGTGTCGTTGATGGAGTAACCGACGATCGTGAGGAAGGCGCCGATCATCGTGAGGTCGAGCTCGACGTTGACGATGCCAAGCCGGTGCGCGACCGCCGCAGCGCCCATGCAGAACAACACGTCGTGGAACAGCGCGATGATGCCGGCGAGACCCCACCAGAACTCGTGGAACCGGATCCGGACGTAGATCAAGATTCCGATCAGCGAGAGCACGAGCGCGATGATCGCGTCGTTCGTCAGCTTCTTGCCGACCTTGCCGCCGATGAACTCGCTCTCGGGCATCGGCTCGGACAGGCGGTTCTTGTTCGGGAGGTTCGTCAGCGACGCGGTCGCCTCACCCTCGACGCGGTCGGGCGTCACCTCGGAGTTGTAGGCCGCCTGAACGCGATATCCCGTCGTCGGCGAGGCGCCGGAAGTCGGCGTGATCGAGAGGACGGTCATGCGGTCGCGCAGGCGGCCTTCGACGACCGCCTGATCGATCGGATCCGCGAACGCGGTGTCGAACTGGGCAAGCCAGCGCTGGCTCGTCTCGTCGCGCGTGATGACGGGGGTGGACAACCCGTCCGGGAGCAAGCGGTCACCGAGGACCTTGCGCAACTCGTCGACGTAGCGGTCGCGCTCGGCGTCGGGGTCGTGTTGGCCGTCTCCCTGCTTGCCCGAGATCTTCACGAGGTAGTCACGCGAGCCGGATGCGGAGCTCGACTCGCCGCCCTCGACGTCCTTCATCGTGACGACCTGAGCGTCGGGGTAGCTGGTGGTGACGAGGCGGAAGACTTCGGCCTGCGGCATCGGGTCCTTCAGGCGGATGTGCGCCTGGAAACCGCCGGCGAAGTCGAGGCCTTTCAGGTCGTCGATGTCGTGGAAGAAGAGGAACGTCCCGCTGCTGATGACGACGATCGAACCGATCAGCGCGCCCTTGAACAGCTTCGTGTACTGCACGCTCGGGACGCCGATGATCTTCAGCATCTTCAGCGACTTGAACCAGTCGCGCGCGAGGCCGACGGCGAACAGGACCTTCGAGCCTGCGATCGCCGCGAACATCGTCGTGACGATGCCGAGCATCAGTGTGACCGCGAAGCCCTTGATCGGACCGCTGCCCTTCCAATACATGATCGCGCCGGCCAGGAACGTCGTCGCCTGCGCGTCGAAGATCGTGACGAAAGCGCGTTCGAAACCGTTCTTGATCGCCTGCGCGAGCGTCTTGCCCTTCTCGCGCTCCTCGCGGACGCGCTCGTTGATGAGGATGTTCTGGTCGACGGCCATGCCGATCGTGAGCACGATGCCGGCGATGCCGGGCAGCGTCAGCG
>CAZOLL010000352.1:0-4955 GCA_964580365.1 uncultured Phycisphaeraceae bacterium | reverse complement strand
CCTGCGCTTCGTCCGGCTCCACGAGGCGCGCGAGCAGCAGGTGCGCGGCCGCGTCGCCGTCCTTCGCGACGCGCGCGCGTGCATCGGCCACCGCCGCGTCCTTGCCCAGCGTCGTGACGAGGAGATCCTGTCGCGCGCGACGCGCGCGGAACCAGTCGGGCCGCTCGGAGAGGATCGCGTCGAGCTCCGCGAGTCCGGCGTCGCCGCCCGTGCGCGTGGCGTCGGCGAGGCGCGACTCGAGTTCGGGAGTGGTCGCTTCGGACTGCGGGCGCCCGAGCCTCGGCAACCCGCATGACGACAGCGCGGCGACGAGGAGCGTCGCGAGGGTGGCCGCCGCGGCGCGCGTGACCGCTGCCGTCCGGCTCACTTCGGGCTCAGCTCGCGCCCCTCGGCGTTGAACGCCTTCACCTGATCGTTCTCGATCAGGATGCGCTCGCCGATGACGTCGACGCCGGTGCCCTCGACGTGCGCGAGTCCGTCGCCGACGACGCGGATGAGGATCGGCTTCGGGTTGTCGTTCAGGAGCGTCACGTCGGAGAGCCGCACCTCGATGCGCTCGCGCGCCTCGATGCGGAGGTTGCGGAACGACAAGGCGACCGGCCGGCCGGTCAGGGGATCGGAGTGATTGACGAGTTCGATGCGCGTCGGCGTGACGGTCTTCGAGTGCTGGTCGCGGTCGACGATCGGCGCCATGTCCTTCCGGTAGTGCGTGACCGCCTCGACGATGACGCGGTCGGCGCGGACGAGAGTCGGGGCGTCGATGAAGCGCTCGAAGCGGCGGGCGTCCGCGGGGAGGACGACGACGTTCTCTTCCTCCGCGGGCTCGGTGACGCAGCCCGAGGCGACGGTCGCCGTGGCGCAGAAGAGCAGCGCGAGCGCCGCGCGGGACAGGAACACGACTCGGATTCGCACCGTTTCCCTCGCGATTCGGACGAGCGTCGGATTGTGCCGCGCGCGGCGAAATGTGTCGAACGATTTCCCGATTGCGGAAAAGCGCGGGAGGCCCGTATCTTCCCGCCGCTTCGTTTCCACGGCCACTAGAAGTGAAGTGCACGGGGGCGGTTCTTCCGATGCGTCCGAGGGTCGTTCCTGCCGAACGAGGAACTCGACCTTCGCCCGGAAGGCCGGCACGCTCCGCTCGCGCGCTCGCCGCGGCATTCCTTCCGCTCTTCTTCCTCTCGTGCTCGACCATCGACGGCGACTTCGACGTCGCGCCGCTCTACCGCACCGCGAATCACCCGGCGACGCACACGACCGAGACGGACGTCGGCGGCCCGCTCGGCCCGCACGTCACCGACGGCAAGACGACGATGTGGGGAGTGCGCCCGCTCTTCGTCCAGACGACCAAGCCGTGGGACGAGTCCGGCAAGGGTGAAGAGACCGCGACTTCGTTCATCGCGCCGTTCGGCAAGTACCACACCAACCCGCGCGCATCGATCTTCCGCTTCTGGCCGCTCATCTGGTGGGGACGACAGTCGACGGCGGGCGGCGCGGAGGACGTCAACTTCGTCCTGTTCCCGATCGTGATGTACGGCTCGAAGACGCCGCCGCAGATCGGCAAGCTGCAGGGCGAGCGCGAGTCGAGCTACTTCGCGCTGTTCCCGCTCATCGGCCGCGTCGACCAGTTCCTCCTGTGGGACCGGTTCGAGTTCCTCGCGTGGCCGATCCTCCAGCGGACCACGAAGCGGGTGTTCGACGTCGAGGAACAGTTCTGGTCCGTCGCGCTGCTGGGCGGCTGGACGACCGGCGCTCCGCGCGGCGGCTCGTGGCACCTCCTGCCGCTCTACTACCAGAGCCTCTGGACCTACCCGCCCTACCGCGCGCCGAAGTACCCGAAGGGCGCCGACCCGTCGAAACCGCTCCCGCGCTACGAGAAGTACAGCTACCTCTGGCCGTTCATCCACCACCAGCGCCTGAACCTCGACCGCGACCCGGGGAAGGAGACCGAGCTCTGGGCGGTGTGGCCGTTCTTCAAGCGCGAGTGGTCCTATGACCACGACAACCTCACCATCCTCTGGCCGTTCTTCCGCATCAACAAGGAGTACCCGCTCGCGCGCGAGTCGGGCCAGGCGAAGAACGAGCAGGAAGGCGCGTCGGAAGAGACCGTGCGCGCCGAGGAGAACACGAACGAGCGCGAGGACTACGGCTCGCAGGTCGTGTACAGCCACATCAAGACCGTCGACTGGGAGCGCTACCGGATCCTGCTGATCCTGTTCGGCTCGTACCACTCGCTCCCGCTCGAGAAGGAAGACCGGATCGACTCGACGTCGTTCTTGCTGCCGATCGGTTACTGGAACCGCTACGAGCGCGAGATCAGCCGCGGCGCGAGCTGGGAAGAGGACGCGACCTACGCGCTGGTGCCGATCTTCCAGTGGCACACGCGGTACTGGCTCGACGTCGACGGCGTGAACCCGGCGGAAGACTGGGACGACGACGCGAAGCACACGTGGCACAGAAACGGCAAGGTCGACCGGTTCGTGAAGGCGTGGCCGCTGTTCTCGTACGAGGACGGGGCCGACGGTCGCGCGGACTTCCAGACCCTCGTCTTCCTGCCGCTGCGCCTCGACAAGTACGTGAAGGACTTCAATGACTCGTGGGGCTTCCTCTGGAACCTCTATCGTCGGCAGGCGGGTCCGATGCCGGACGGAGGCGCTGGGGTCTGGACGCGGCACACCGCGATCTTCAACTTGTTCAAGGCCTACACCGATCCCCGCGAGACGACGGTGAGCATTCCGCTGATCTGTACTTGGCGGACTCTGCAGGAAGGTTCGGAGACGACGTACACCCGGCGCTTCCTCGCCGGCTTGTTCGGCTACGAGGGCAGCGACGGTCCCGGCGGTTCGACGACCGCGCTGCGCCTGTTCGGCTTCAGGGTGCCGCTCGACTGACCGCGTGAGAGCACGGTCCGGCAGGCGGCGAATTCGGCACACGCGTTCGGAGCGCGAGACGACACCGTGGAACTCATCCGGTTCACCCGACAGTTCCTGAGCGAGTCGATCGACGGCGCGGGGTACACCGTGCGGCTGATGGTCCAGGCCGTCGCGCGCTTCCCCCACGCGCTGCGCCGCTTCCGGATGCTGCTCGACCAGCTCTACATCTGCGGCATCAAGCCGCTGCCCGTCGTCGTCATCGTCGCGATCTTCACCGGCATCATCCTCGCCTACCAGACCGGCCTCGAGCTCGACCGCTTCGGTCAGCGCGAGAAGATCGCGGACATCATCGGCATCGTCCTGTGCCGCGAGATGGGCCCGTTCATCACCGGCATCATTCTCACAGCGAGCGTCGGCGCCGCGATGGCCGCGGAGCTCGGCACGATGCGCGTGTCGGAGGAGATCGACGCGATCGAGGTGATGTCGATCGACCCGGTCGACTTCCTCGTGATGCCGCGCGTGCTCGCGCTCGCGTTGATGTGCCCGCTGCTCTGCTTCCTCGTCGACATCGTCGGCATCGTCGGCGGCGGCTTCATCTCGGAAGCGCAGCTGCAGATCCCGTGGCACCTCTACCTGCGCGGCGCGCGCGACTCGCTGACGGAGCCGGCGAAGTTGATCCCGGTCCCGAAGGACCTTTTCACCGGCCTGTTCAAGGCGCTCGTGTTCGGCACCACGATCGCCACGATCGGCTGCTCGGTCGGCTTGCGCACGTCGGGCGGCGCGCTCGGCGTCGGTCGCTCGACGCGGCGCGCGGTGGTCATCAGCTTCATGCTCGTGATCATCTTCGGCTACTTCCTGACCTGGTTCTTCTACCCGTGATCACACTCGAGAAGGTGAACAAGCAGTTCGGCGGACGCCGGGTGCTGATGGACCTCGACCTCCAGGTGGAGGAGGGCGAGACGTTCGTGATCATGGGCCCGTCCGGCATCGGAAAGAGCGTCACGCTCAAGCACGTCGTCGGACTGTTGCGCCCCGACTCCGGACGCGTGCTCGTGAACGGCCTCGAGATCTCCGCGGCCAGCGGCCAGACGCTGCGGAACGCGCGCAAGGAGATCGGCTTCCTGTTCCAGGGCGGCGCTTTGCTCGACTGGATGTCGGTCGCCGAGAACGTCGCGCTCCCGCTGCGCGAGGACCGCGCGAACAAGAAGAGCGCGGACGAGATCGAGAAGGTGGTCCGCGACACGCTGGCGCTCGTCAACATGGCGAGCGAGCGGCGCAAGTTCCCCTCCGAGATCTCGGGCGGCATGCGCAAGCGCGCCGCGCTCGCGCGCGTGCTCGTCGCCAACCCGCGCATCATCCTCTACGACGAGCCGACCGCAGGCCTCGACCCGCGCATGTCGCAGACGATCACAAACCTCATCAACGACGTGAAGCAGAAGTTCGGCGTCACCGCGATCGTCGTGACGCACGACCTGCCGCACGCCTACGAAGTCGCCGACCGCATCGGGATGATGCACCTCGGCAAGCTGGTGGAAGTCGGCACGCCGGACGAGATCCGGCAGACCAAGAACCCGATCGTCCGGGACTTCATCGAAGGACGCCCCTTCGTGTCCGTGGACGAGGAAACGAAGCTCGGACTGACCCGGTGATCGGGAAGAGAGGACGGAGGTCGACGTGACCAAAGGTTCGTCGCGATCGCGTGACTTGATCTTCGGCGTGCTGTTCTTCGGCGCGCTGATCGGACTCGGCTGGGTGACGACGCAGTTGCGCACGTTTCCGGGCATGGGTGCGCCCACGACCGTGAACGTCCTCTTCGAGGACGTGAACGGCGTGCGCAAGGAGGACTCCGTCCTCGTCTACGGCACGCGCTACGGCCGCGTCGCGAACGTCTTCCCCATCGGCCGCGACGCGTGGCAGGCGACGGGCCGCACGCTCACCGGCCCCACCGGCAAGCCGTTCACGCCGAACGTCCTCATGGTGATCGAGCTCGAGTTCCCGCTCACGCTGAAGCAGGGGTACCGCATCCACGCCGAGGACCAGAACCTGCTCGGCGGCAAGGTCGTCACGATCATGCCGGGCGAACCG
>CAZOLL010000351.1:0-5001 GCA_964580365.1 uncultured Phycisphaeraceae bacterium | reverse complement strand
CTGCGCGAGCGACGGGTTCGGCTGCTCTTCACCGAGCTGCTTCAAGAGCGCTTGAATCTGATCTTCCGGTCGGGCCGTGCCCGGCGCGGGGGCCGCGGGTCGTGCGTTGCCGGCCAAGGGAATGCCGCGGCCGCCGTAGAGCGTTCCGGCCCCCAAGGCCTCGACCTTCGCGAGCGCCGCGCGCGTCGAACGGATGAGAAACAACACGCTGAAAGCCGTGCCGGCCGCGCTTCGTTCGCCTCCCTGCCAAGAGCCGTCGGCCGCTTGGTGTTCGAGTAGAAAGCGCACGCCGTCGTCGTACCATTTCGTCGAACCGGCGTTGCGCAAGGCGGCGGCGCGAAACGACTGGAACCGTTCGATCGTGTAGAGGTGATAGTAAGGAAACTCCGCGCTGTATTGCTCCTTCGTGCCGCTCAACGATTGCGCCCCCAACGAGAGCGCCGCTTGCACGGCGTCGACGTCGGATCGCGCCGCGGTCGGCACTTCGTCCGCTTCCACGGGCTTCAACAGCGGCGAAACGTTCGACTTCTTCTTTTCGCGGAAGTCGTAGACGAAGAAGTGATTGCCCGCCAAATACAGGCTCGCCATCGCCGCTTCCGTCATGCTGCGGCGGGACATCTCGCGACGTGCTTCCGCGAGCCCGTGAGAGTTCGCGTCCGAGATGCCGGCCGCCTTCTTCGCCTTCAGCAGCGCCTCGATCTGCTGGAACGAGAAGCGATCGAACACGCGGCGCGCCGTGCCGACGTCCGTTGGCGTCGAGCCGAGCGCCTGCGCGATCGCGCGGCTCATCGCGTCGAAGTCGATCGAGCGGCAGTCGCCGCCGGGGACGACCTGGAGGAACTTCCAGGTCGTGATCTTGACGCGGTCGTCGTCGTCGCGATCCTCGGGCGGCGTCGCGAACGCGGCGGCCGCGCCGGCGAGCGCCAGCACGGAGCAGAGAAGGAGGGCGCGGTGCGGATGGGGCTTCATCGCTTCGATCCGCCAGGGAAAGCGAGAAGCCGGTTCGAGCCCCCGGCTGGAAAATCCGGGTGCGCGGCGGAATCAGCCGGTCGGGGCGACCAGCGAGGCCAGCTTCGTGACCGTGGCCCAGTTGCGCGAGGTGACGCCGTCGCCGAGCGCGCGCTCGATCGCGGGCCAGAGCTTCCCCGTCAACACGCCGTCGGGACACCAAGCGAACGCGGCGTGCTTGCCGAGCGCGAAGACGTCGGTGCCGAAGTCCTCGTTCGCGAGCGGAGCGATGCGCTTGCGCGCGGATGCGTCGGCGAAGAACGTCACGACGAGCCGCGAAGGATCGGTCGCGACCTTGCCGAGCGGATTCTCCGCAACGACCGCGGCGAGTTCCTTCCCCTCGACGATCGTCACGCGCGCGTCGAACCCCGCGCGCTTCACGAGCGCGGCGCGGATCGCCGCGACGAGCGGCGCGGGCTCGCGCGGGCCTTTCGCTGCGGGGGTCGGCGGCGCGAAGACGACGTTTCCGCTGTTCAAGAGCGTGCGGACGTCGGTGCAGCCGAGCGACTCGAACAGCGCTTTGAGGTCCGCCATCGACACGCGCTTCGCGGCGCCGACGTTGATGCCGCGGAAGAGGGCGACGGAGAATCGGGGGGGAGTCGGCACGCGCGCATGCTGCGAGTCGGAGCGCGAGGCGTCAATCGGTGCAGTCCGTCGTGCCACGGCGCCGGACTCACTTCACGCGAACGGCTCCTCGAGGTTAGCTTTGCCGCCTCGTCCACCTGGGAGCTGCCGAAATGTCGAATCCGCGCCGCCACGTTCTCGGTTCGATCGCGTCGTTCGTCGTGGTGTGCGTCGCGTGTCGCGCCGGCGACGCCGCGAGCGTCACGCAACAGTCCTATCTGAAGGCGTCGAACACGAACACGAACGACGAGTTCGGCTACGCAGCGGCGCTCTCCGGCGACACCGCCGTCATCGGAGCGATCGCCGAGGACAGCGCGGCGGTCGGCGTGGGAGGAAACCAGTCCGACAACAGCGTGTCGTTCTCGGGCGCCGCGTACGTGTTCGTGCGGAGCGGCTCGTCGTGGAGCCAGCAGGCGTACCTCAAGGCGTCGAACACCGGCACCGGCGATCGCTTCGGGTGGTCGGTGGCGGTCTCCGGCGACACGGTCGTCGTCGGCGCGCGCGCGGAAGAAAGCAACGCGACCGGCGTGGACGGGAACCAGAACAACAACAGCGCGAGCGAAGCGGGCGCGGTGTACGTGTTCGTGCGGAACGGCACGACCTGGACGCAGCAGGCCTACCTCAAGGCGTCGAACAACGAGGCCGGCGATCAGTTCGGGTACTCCGTCGCGATCTCCGGCGACACGCTCGTCGTCGGCGCGCGTGGAGAGGCCAGCAACGCCATCGGCGTGGACGGGGATCAAACGAATGACGCCGCCGGCGGGTCCGGCGCCGCCTACGTCTTCGTGCGGAGTGGAACGGTGTGGACTCAACAGGCCTACTTGAAGGCCTCGAACACCGGCAGCGGCGACGAGTTCGGGGCCGCGGTCGCGATCTCGGGCGACACCATCGTGGTGGGTGCGCGCAGCGAGGACAGCAACGCGACGGGAGTCGGCGGAAACCAGGCGAACAACTCCGCGGGTCAGGCCGGTGCGGCCTACGTGTTCGTGCGCAACGGAACCGCGTGGAGTCAGCAGGCCTATCTCAAGGCGTCGAACACCGGTGGGGACGACGGGTTCGGTGTCGCGGTCGCCGTGTCGGGAGGGACCGCGGTCGTCGGCGCCTACACGGAAGACAGCGGCGCATCCGGGGTCGACGGAAACGGTGCGGACGACTCCGTGACGAACTCCGGCGCGGCCTACGTGTTCGCGCGAAGCGGCTCGACGTGGAGTCAGCAGGGTTATCTGAAAGCGTCGAATCCGGGAGCGGCGGACGTGTTCGGAGACCGCGTCGCGATTTCGGGCGATCGCATCGTCATCGGCGCGCCGCGAGAGGATGGTTCGTCCACCGGGATCGACGGACCATCGAATGAAAGCGCCGGCGACTCGGGCGCCGCCTACCTGTTCGCCCGTGCGGGAACGACGTGGAGCCAGCGAGCGTACGTGAAGGCGTCGAACACGGGAAACGGAGACGGCTTCGGGTGGGACGTCGCGATCTCCGGGGACTCGATGATCGTGAGCGCGGAGAGCGAGGGCAGCCTCGCGACCGGAGTGAACGGCAACCAGAGCGACGACAGCGGCGGCAGCGCCGGAGCCTGCTATGCGTTCGCGATCCCGCCCGTGGCTTGGCACGACCTCGGTTCCGGAATCTCGGGGGCGAACGGCATCCCGCGGCTCGACGGGTTCGGTGACCTCGAGGTGGATTCCCCCGGGGCGCTCGTGCTGTCGAGCGCGCTGGCGAATGCGCCGTCCGTCCTCGTGTCGGCGTTGACCGCGACGCCGCAACCACTGTTCTGCGGCACGCTGATCCCGACGCTGCGAGCTCAATTCCTCATCCTTGCGCAAACGGATGCGGCGGGTCGCGTCGAGATCGACTGGCCTGGGATGCCGGCGGGGATGTCCGGCATGCAGTTCTGGTGTCAGTGGATCGTGGTCGACGCGGCGTCGGGGTGTGCGATCTCCATCAGCAACGCGGTCCGGGGCGACGTGCCGTAGGCGTGCGCGGCGATCGCGGACGCTTTGCTATCTTCGTCCCCCTGCTCGGGGCGCGATCCGCGCGAGGTGCGTGGACCGCTGAGAAGCACCCGCGGAACCTGATCCGGGTCATACCGGCGTAGGGAAGCAACGATGACCTCCTCCTTCTCCCTTCCTTTGCATGGCGCGGCAAATCCTTCGTCGCGTCGCGACGGCACGTCTCCGGGCTCGTTCGCGCGCAAGGCCGACGTCGGCGGGCCGCTCGCGTTCGCGTCGCCGGACTCGCCGGGCATGCCGGCGCCCTCGACGAAGACGGCGTGGGACTTCAACCCGTCGCCACGGCCGGCCGGTCGCGCCGTGACGCAGCTCGAGCGCGCGCGGCTCGGCGAGATCACGCGCGAGATGCAGCGCGTTGCAGAGCGCGAGCCGCACCTCACGCCCGAGCAGGTGCGCGACGAAGTCGCCGCCGGCCGCATGGTGATCCCCGCGAACAAGACGCACCTCGCCTACGGCCTCGACCCGATGTGCATCGGCCGCGCGAGCGCGACGAAGATCAACGCGAACCTCGGCGCCTCGCCGGTGTCGAGCTCGACCGAGGAAGAGGTCGAGAAGATGCGCTTCGCCGTGAAGTGGGGCGCCGACACCGTGATGGACCTCTCGACGGGCGGCAACCTCGACGCATGCCGCGACGCGATCGTCCGCGCAAGCCCCGTCCCGATCGGAACGGTGCCGATCTACTCGATGATCATCGGGCGCAAGATCGAGGACCTCACGCACGACCAGATCCTGAAGGGCATCGAGCACCAGGCGCAGCAAGGCGTCGACTACATGACGATCCACGCCGGCGTCCTGCGCGAGCACCTCCCGCTCGTGAAGAACCGGCTCATCGGCATCGTCTCGCGCGGCGGATCGCTGCTCGCGAAGTGGATGCTCGTTCACCGCAAGCAGAACCCGATGTACGAGCTGTGGGACGAGATCTGCGACATCCTGCGCGAGCACGACGTCACGTTCTCGATCGGCGACGGCTTGCGTCCCGGCGGACTCGCGGACGCGACCGACGCCGCGCAGCTCGCGGAGCTGAACACGCTCGGTGAGCTGACCGAGCGCGCGTGGGCGAAGGGCGTGCAGGTGATGATCGAAGGGCCCGGCCACGTGCCGTTCGACCAGATCGAGTTCAACATGAAGCTCGAGCGGCGCCTCTGCCACGGCGCGCCGTTCTACGTGCTCGGACCGCTCGTCACGGACATCTTCCCGGGGTACGACCACATCACGTCGTGCATCGGCGCGACGGCGGCGGCCTATCACGGCGCGTCGATGCTCTGCTACGTGACGCCGAAGGAGCACCTCGGCCTGCCGAAGGCCGACGACGTGAAGCAGGGCTGCATCGCCTACAAGATCGCCGCGCACGCGGCCGACG
>CAZOLL010000350.1:0-5007 GCA_964580365.1 uncultured Phycisphaeraceae bacterium | reverse complement strand
GGCAAGGACGGTTCGGTGCGCGAGGCGCCGCTCAGGAAGTTCCAGCGCCGGCAGATCCACCGCGACCCGTTCTTCCGGCGCTTCGTGCGCGGCTTCTACAGCCCGGAGTTCCGCGACCTGTTCTTCCAGCCGGCGGCGTCGCCGGCGATGTTCCGGTCGGTCACGACCGCGCTCGCGGGCAACGACAAGCCGCCGTTGCGCATGGGCTTCTTGAACGCGGTGTTCTTCAAACTCGTCCGCATCCAACGCTACCATCCGCTCGTGATGCGCCTGCACCCGCAGCCGGCGCGCGCGCCGGCGTGAGCAGAGATCGGGACGCGAGGTCGATCGAAATGGACCAGAAGGTGCCGGCCGGGGAGCGCGAAGCGCGCGACCGCATCAAGCGCATCATCGTGCAGCGGTTGCGCTTCGAGGGCCTCGACCCCGCGGCGATCGGCGACGACGAGCCCTTGTTCGGCGAAGGGCTCGGCCTCGACTCCGTCGACGCGCTCGAACTCGTGGTCGCGCTGGAAGGCGAGTTCGGCATCAAGGTGCAGAGCCACGAGGCGGGGCGCGAGGCGTTCGCGAGCGTTGCGGCGCTCGGACGCTACGTGCTCGCGCGGCGCGCTGCGGCGGCGTCCGCGACACCGGGCCCGGAGAATGGCTGAGAGGCGCGCACGCCGCGTCGTCGTCACCGGGCTCGGCGCCGTCAGCCCGTTCGGCGCGGGCGTCCCCGCGCTCGAGCGCGGACTGCGCGCGGGCAAGACCGCGATCGACCGCTTCGACCTGTTCGAGAACGACCGCCAGCGCACGCACGTCGCGGGGCAAGTGCCGGCGTCCGCGTTCGCCGCCGACGCGTCGCGCGCCGGCCGCATCCGCTCGCGCACTGACGCGTTCGCCGAGATCGCCGCGGACGAAGCGCTGCGCGCGGCGCGGCTGTCGCACGAAGAACACGCGTTCGCCGACACCGGCCTCTTCTTCGGGAGCAGCACGGGCGGGATCTACGAGGTCGAGGAGTACTACCGCGACCTGAAGGCGCACGGCGCGCGCGGCCACTCGGTGCGCGCGATCACCGTGCACCAGACCAACTCGCCCGGCGACGCGATCGCGCGGCGCTTCGCGATCGGCGGCCCCGTCGAGACGATCTCGTCCGCGTGCGCCGCCGCGACCCTCGCGATCGGCGCCGCGCTCGACGCGATCCGCGCCGGGGAAGTCGACCTCGCGCTCGCCGGCGGCGCCGACGGACTGTGCCGCCTCACCTACTCCGGGTTCAACGCCCTGCGCGCGGTCGACGAGTCGCCGTGCCGCCCGTTCCGCCCCGATCGGCAGGGGCTTTCTCTCGGCGAGGGCGCGGGCCTCGTCGTGCTCGAGAGCGAGGAGCACGCGCGACGCCGCGGCGCGACGATCCTGCTCGAGCTCGCCGGCGCCGGCGCATCCTGCGACGCGCACCACATGACCGCGCCGCATCCGGAGGGACTGGGAGCCGCGCGCGCGATCAAAGCGGCGCTCGACGACGCCGATCTCTCCGCCGACGACGTCGACCTCGTCAACGCGCACGGCACCGGCACGCCGCTGAACGACGCGTCGGAGTGGGAGGCTCTGCGCGCCGTCTTCGGTGAGCGCGCGGCCGTGATCCCGCTCACCTCGACGAAGTCGCTCGTCGGGCACCTGCTCGGCGCGTGCGGCGCGATCGAGGCGGTCGCGACGATCCTCTGCCTCACGGGCCGCTGGCAGCACGCGATGCCCGCGCGCGGCGACGACGCGTCGATCGGACCGGACGCCGTGCTGGCCGCGCCGCGAACACTTCCGCGCGCGCGCATCGCGCTCACCACGAACTTCGCGTTCGGCGGCGCCAACGCCGCGCTCTTGTTCCGTTCGCTCGAAGATCGGAGCGCGCGGTGAGCACGATCGACGACGATCTGGCGATCACGGGGCTCGGCGTCGTGTCGGCCGCCGGTCTTGGCCGCGACGCGATCGCCGCCGCGTTCGCGGAAGGACGCGTCGAATCGCGCGAGGTCGACCGCCGGGAGGGCTTCCACCGTCGCGGCCACGCGCGTCGCGCCGCGACCTGCGCGCACGTCGACCTCTCGTCGGTCGTGCCGCCCGCGCAGAGCCGCCGCTTGAGCCCGTCGTCCCGCTACGCCGTCGCTGCGGCGCGCCTCGCGCTCGCGGACGCCGGGCTCGGCGCGACCGCGGGCGACGACGCCGATCGGACGTCGGTGTGCCTCGCGACGACGCTCGGCCCGGCCGTCTGCACGCAGAAGCTGCTCGACGAGATCTTCGGCGCCGGCCCGGAAACCTGCTCGCCCTTCCTCTTCATGGAGAGCGTCGCGAACGCGCCGGCGGCGCAGGTCGCGATCGCGTGCGGCACCCGCGCGTCGAACGCGACCGTCACGCAGCGCGAGGCCGGCGCTCTGCTCGCGCTCGCGGAGTCGCGCCGCGCGATCCTCACCGGAACCATCGATCGCGCTCTGGTCGGCGTCGCCGACGAAGTGATCCCGTTGAACCACGCGATCCTGAACGGATTCCGCGCGCTCGCGCGCCCGATCGGCTCGCTCGAGGAAGCGGGCCGGCCGTTCGATCGACGCCGGAACGGGTTCCTGTTGTCGGAAGGCGCCACGATCGTGGTGCTCGAGCGGCGCGCCGCCGCGGTCGCTCGCGGTTCGCGAGTGCTGGCGCGATTGCGCACCGTGATCCGCGCGAACGACTGGACCGCGCCCGGCGCCGGCTTCGGCAACGGCGCCGAGCACCTCGCGTCCCGCCTGCGCCGCGGGCTCGATGCCGCGGGAATTCCGATCGCTTCGATCGACCGGGTCGTGTCGGGCGCGAGCGGCGCGCGGCGCGGCGACGCGCTCGAGGCCGCGGTGCTGCACCGCGCGTTCACGGGATCGATGCTGCCGCCGGTGATCGCGCCAAAGGCGGTCGCGGGCGAGTACGCGGGCGGCTTCCTCGCCGGCGCCGTGCTCGCGACCGCGGGCGCGCGCTTCGCGGCGATGCCGTTCGAGCCGGACCCCGCGCTCGGAGTCTCGCCCCACGACGGCGGCGCGCTGCCGCCGCCGCGCCGCGTGCTCGTGACGTCGATCGCCGCCGGCGGTGCCGCCGCGTTCGCGATCCTGGAGGCCCCGTGACTCCCGATTCGACCGGTTCGCCCAATCCTACGGACCCGCCGATCGGCCCCGTGCTCGTCACCGGGGGCAGCCGCGGCATCGGCCGCGCGGTCGTCGAGTCGCTGGTGCGGCGCGGGGTCGCGGTCGCGTTCACGTACCGCTCGGACGAACTCGCCGCGCGCGAACTCGAGGCCGCGTCGGGCGGCCGCGCGCGCGCGTTTTCGTTCTCGCTCGCCGATCGCGCGCGTCCGGCGACGCTGATCGCGGACGTCGAAGCCGCGCTCGGCCCGCTGTTCGGGCTCGTCAACAACGCCGGCGTGCGAAAGGACGCGTCGCTCGCGTTCTCGTCCGACGCGGACATCGACCTCGTGATCGACGCCGACCTCGGCGGCACGTTGCGCCTCACGCGCGCGGCGATCACCGGGATGGTGGTGCGCCGCGCGGGCTCGATCGTGAACGTCTCGTCGCTCTCCGCGCTGCACGGCGTCGCTGGGCAGTCGGTCTACGCCGCGGCGAAGGCCGGCGTGATCGGCTTCACGCGCGCGCTCGCGCGCGAGCTCGGCAAGCGCGGAGTCCGCGTGAACGCGGTGGCGCCCGGCTTCGTGCCGACCGACTTCACGTTGCCGTTGCCCGAAGCGGCGGTGAAGGCGCTGCGCGCGAGCGAGTGCCTGCCGAGCGGCGTGAGCGCGGCGCAGGTGGCCGGCGCGATCGAGTGGTTGCTCCTGCCGGAGTCCGGCGCGGTGACGGGCCAAGTCGTGACGGTGGACGCCGGGAGCTCCGCGTGACGGAGCCGCGGCGGAAGACCCCGCGGAAGAACCCGCACGAGCCCGATGCCTCTCCGCTTCTCGAGCGCTTGCTCGGGCCGTTCTACGTGACCGGTTCGTTCTGGTACCGCTTCCACTACTTCGGCGTGTCGGTGCTGCCGCGGGTCGGCGTCACGTGGTACGTCGCGCTGTTCACGTTCTTCTTCTGGGTGACGCTGCGCCGCATGCGTCACGCGATCGCGAACAATCTCGTGCCCGTGCTCGGTCCGTGCGGCGCGTGGGAGCGCGAGCGGCGGATCTTCCGGACGATGCACTCGTTCGCGTGGTGCATGAGCGAGCGGTACGAACAGTTCTGGCCGGGCAGGAAGCTGTCGTTCCAGCTCGAGAACGACGCATTGTGGGACGCGCTCGCCGCGTCGCCGCGCGGGCTCGTGATCCTCACCGCGCACCTGTCGAACTGGCAGGCCGGCTCGATGATCCCCACGCGTTCGAAGGTGGTGAACGCCCACGCGAAGCGCATGCACGTCGTGCGCGAGATCGAACGCGACGGCGGTGCGCAGGAGTTCGTGGCCGACTTGCTCGAGCGCTGGACCGACGTCCGCTACGTGACGCACTTCGCCGCCGATTCGGCGCAACTCGGCATCGAGTTGCTCCACGCGCTGCGCGACGGCGACATCGTCGCGATGCAGGGCGACCGCCCGCGCGCCGGTGGTCAGTCGATCCAGGTGAACCTGTTCGGCCGTCCGTTCGACGTCCCGAACGGCCCCGCCGCGCTCGCGCGCGCGACCGAGACGCCGATGCTCCCGGTGTTCGTGATCCGCACCGGCCGCTTGAGCTACCGGGTCGTCCTGCGCGATCCGATCGAGG
This sequence comes from uncultured Phycisphaeraceae bacterium, assembly GCA_964580365.1. GTDB lineage: Bacteria > Planctomycetota > B15-G4 > B15-G4 > JADJEK01 > CAZBOK01. The sequence continues at coordinate 290 of CAZOLL010000350.1, read as the reverse complement.
TCGCGAAAACCCGCGATCGGGATCGCGACGTGAAGGAAGCGATGCAGAAGGTCGCGACCGAACTCGCGTGGGCGATCCGCCAGGCGCCGGAGCAGTGGTTCTGCTTTCACGATCTGTGGGGGACGTGAGGGCGAGGGACGGGATGCCGGTGCGCTCGATCAGCGGTGCGCGGCTCTTGGGATGGCGTCGGAACTGAGGCGGCCGTGGAGGCGCCAGCCAACGAGGAGCTGCCAGGAGCGCGGTGAAGCGGTCGGCGCGGGGCGAGGGCTCGGCTCGAGTTCGTGCCAGCC
>CAZOLL010000349.1:0-5024 GCA_964580365.1 uncultured Phycisphaeraceae bacterium | reverse complement strand
GATTCCGCGCGCCGCGGTCGACTGAGCGCGCCGATTCCCGTCCCTCGGGCTCGGGGCCGAATCCAGTCCCGGGGTTCCGAGTCACGCGACCTGCGTCGCGAGGGTCCGCGTCCCGGTTTTTCCCGCCCTACTCCGCCGGGTCGATCGTCACGGCGGCTTCGAACATCGCGTTGATCGCGGCGCCGAGCTTGTCGCCGATCTTCGCAGCGCTCTTGTCGTTCGCGATCGCGGCCTTGGCCTTGGCGAGTTTCGCCTTCGCGGTGCCGAGCTTCGCGGCGGAGTCGAGCGCGGGCTGGCCGCTGAGACCGCCGAGCGTCACGAGCACGTCGTCGATCAGCGCACTCGTCGTGTCGATGTTCGCGTCGACGATCGCGGTCTCGGGGTCGGTGCCGTCGAGCGCATAGAGGCCCTCGATGATCGGATCGGCCGCCTCGTAGATCGCGCGCGCGGCGAGCTGCTCGTCGGTGGCCTTCACCAACGCCGTGCCGTTCGACACGACGCGGATCGAATCGAAGCCGACCACGTTCTTCTTGCGCAGCAAGCTCGCGCTGATCGACGGCACGAGCGGCACCATCTGGTCGACGAACGGACGCGAGCCGATCTCCACGTAGCTCACGTCGCCCTCCGCACGCGCGAAGAGCTTGAGGTCGGTGCCGTCGGCGTCGAACGCGAACTCCACCACCTTCGTGTTCGCGAATTCATGCGGCGTCCCGAAGTTGCCGGTCGACGACGTGGCGAATGCCGTGATCGAACCGTCCACCGTGCCCTTCGCGCCGCACAACGCCACCGTGAACGCCGGCACGGCCTCGCGGTTGCGCAACTGCATGCAGAAGAACGACGCGCCGAGGTCGGGCTTGTTCACGTCCATCGCGCCGGCCTTCCACTCGACGCGGAACGGCGCCCACAGCTCGCGCGGCAGGCCCCACACCTGGAAGCCGTCCTTGTTCTTCTTCTTGCCGCGGAACGCGACATAGCGGTCATCGGCCTGGCCGCCGCCGAGCGGCAGCGTGGTGAGTCGCTCGCGGAGACGCGTCGTCGCGGCGACGCCGCCGAGGTCCGCGACACAGCTCGTGGACGTGACGAGGACGAGGAGGGAAAGACCGATGAGGCTCGGACGGATCACGCACGTTCTCCGGTTGGGGCGCGCCGGGGGGCGGGGCGCATCGAGTGGGACGCAGAGACTACGTCCGGGGGTTCCGTCGATCCACGTATCAGTCGGTCGGACGCGGTGATGCGTCGATCTTGGATGTCTCGGCCGCGCGGCGGCGATGGCCGGCGCCGAGCGCGAGCGCGACGGCCGCCCACGCAACACTGGGGACGATGGCGGCGAATGCGAGGCCGGAGAGGCCGAGCTTGGCCGCATCCTGCAGCGCCTTGAACGCGCCCGCCGCGAGCGCGTCGCCACCGCGGTAGACGAACGTCTCGATGAAGCTCTTGGCGGCAAACCGCTCATCACGAGTCACCGACGTCCACAACACCTCGCGGGAGAGTCGGGTGATCGAGTAGTTGAGCGCGCTGCGCGCGATCTCGAACGCCACCACCACCGTGAGCACCGGCTCCGCGCCGAGCACCGCGAAGCCGGCGATCGTCACGAGCGGCACCAACACCATTCCGCCGGTCACGCCGATCCAGCGGATCAGTCGGCCCGCGACCAGGAGCTGCACGACGAGCGTCGCGGTCTGCACCCACTGCCGCACGCTGCCGAAGAACGCCGTGCGTCCGTCGGCTGTGGCGATCGCGCCGTTCACGATGTTGGACGTCTCGAGCTTCTGGAACTGCGTCGTGAACGTGTACAGCAGCATGAACGCGCAGATCGCGAGCAGGTACGGCGAGCGGCTCACGCACTTCAACCCCGTGATCGCAGCGTCGAACGTCCCGCCCCGCTCCGGGCGCGCCGGCGCCGGCACACCGCGGGTCTGCTGGCTCTGGCGGCTCTTCAGGCCAGCGATGCACGCGGTGGCGACCTCGAGCAGCACTCCGGCGACCAGCGGGATCAGCGCGATGCGATGCAGGTTGGCGAGTTGTGTCGCGCCCCACGCCCCGGCGATCTGCCCGAGCGTGCCCGCCGCTCCGACCGTCGCGAACAGCCGCTTGCCCTGGCGCTCGTCGAACGTGTCGGTCGCGATCGACCAGAACAGCGACACGAAGAAGAGGTTGAAGACCGTGACCCACACGTAGATGCCGCGCGCGAGCCACGGATGCTCGCGCGGATCGAAAGACGACAGCGCGAGGGAGAACCCGAGCAGGCACAACGTCCCGAACCGGAACGCGAACTTCGCGAGTCGCCGGCCGCCGAGCTTGCGGAGGAGCATCCCGAACGGCGGGTTCATCACCATCGTCGCGACGAGCACGGACCAGATCAGCCACGGCAGCTTGTCGACGCCCTGCTCGAGCCCGAGCGCGTCGCGCAGCGGCGTCAAGATCCCGTTCACGCCGAGCACGATGAAGTGGAAGAGGCCGGCGACCGCGAGCGTGCGCCCCTCCCCCGGCTCGAGCAGGAAGAGCCGGTGGATGCGGTCGGCGAGCGAAGATCGGGATTCTGACACGGTCGGTTCCGGGGCCAGGCGGGGCGGCGTTGTACCCCGATCGTCTCACCGGTCGCGAAAAAACCGGGAAGGTGTGGGACGAGCCGGGCCCCCTCTCGGATTCGGCTCCATCGGCGCAGAGCGCCGTGGAACGGAGCCGACCATGCGCACCACCTTCATCACCGGTTCGATCCTCCTCGCGGCGTGCGCCAGCGCGTTCGCGGGCGGCACGCTCGACGCCACCGACGTCCTCGCGGCGTCGCGCACGGCCGACGGCGCGCTCGGATCGAACACGTCGTACCTGCCGAGTCTCTCGGGCAGCGGCCGCTACGTCGCGTTCGCGACGCTCGCACCGAACTTGCTGCCGGGCGTCACGCCGAACGGGAAGCTCCAGATCGTCCGAAAGGACCTGAAGACCGGCAAGGTCGTCGTCGTCTCCACCACCGCCGCAGGCGCGCTCGCGAACGCCGACTGCTCGACGCCGATCATCAACAAGAACGGCAAGCGCGTCGTGTTCCTGTCGACGGCTGGCAACCTCGACGGTGCGGGCAACGCGAAATACCAGGTGTTCTGGAAGGACCTCTCGAGCGGCGAAGTCCGCCGCGTGACGTCCGACCTCTTCGGCGGCGCCGCGAACCAGAGCTGCTACTACGCATCGATGTCGGACGACGGCCGCTTCGTCGCGTTCGTGACCGAGGCGACCAACATGCCCGACTCCATCGCGAGCCGCATGTTCGGATACCGGTATGACACGAAGCACGACACGACCGAGCGCGTCACCTACGGTCTCGACGGCGCAGACCCGACGGGCGACTGCACCGATGGACGACTCTCGGGCGACGGGCGCTTCTTCGCATTCACCGCCCACGGCTCGCTCGGCTTCGAGGGCGAGTCGGTCATGGGCACGAACATCTTCCTGCGCGATCTCAAGAAAGGCGTGACGACGATCCTCGCGCCCGGCAAGAACGGCGCGGCGGCGAACGGCAGCTCGGCGGTCCCGTTCCCGTCGCGCAACGGGCGGTTCATCGCGTTCCGCACGTCATCGACGAACATCTGCGACGATTCGGCCTTGCCCTACAACTCAGTGATGGTGCTCGATCGCAAGCACGGAAAGATAAAGCGACACGCCGTCACGATCGAGTCGCCGATGTCCTCGGTCGGAATGCCGAGCCTCTCGGCGAATGGCCGGACGATCCTGGTGCAGATCAGCGGCGTGATCCTTCCGAACATGCAGATCGTGAATTGGTGCACGCTGATCGACCGCAAGACCGGCAAGAACCGCCTACTCTCCGTGTGGAACGACAACGTGAGCGGCGAAGACCAGATCTACGCGCCCGAGATGTCGGCGAACGGCAAGCGCATCGCGTTTTCGAGTCACGCGGCCACGCTGCGCGACGGAAAGACCGACGACGAGCAGGTGTTCGTCACGAAGAGCTGAGCGTCGGTCCCGCGGCGAGGAACCGCTCGCGGTAGAACGCGAGGATCCGCTCGGGGAAGTGCGCGACGTGGTCCGGCGCGAACGGCGTCGAGTCCGACAGCGGCCGGAAGCCCCACGACACCGCGACGGAGATCGCTCCCGCGCGGCGCGCCGTCTCCATGTCGATGGACGTGTCGCCGACGTAGAGCGAGTTCTCCGCGCGGACGCCAAGTCGATCGAGCACCCACAGCAGGCTGGTCGGGTCCGGCTTGCGCGGATTCTCCTCCTTGTGGCCGAGAACGATCTCGAAGCAGTCGTCGAGGCGAAGGCCGGTCACCGTCGCGGCCGTGAGTGCGTGCGGCTTGTTCGAGAGCACCGCGAGCTTCGCGCCGAGCTGCCTCAGCTCGCGCACGCTCCGCTCCATCCCCTCGTAGAGCCGCGTCTCGTGCAGCGGCGCCGCGGCATACGCGGCGCGCACGGCGCTGACCAGCGCGGCATGCTCCGACTTGCGGTCTTCGGGCAGCGCGCGGTCGCAGAGCACCGACACGCCCTCGCCGACGAGCAGCGCGACCTCGCTCGACTTCTTCGCGGGAAGACCGAGACGCGCGAGCCCCGCGTTCATCGCGTGGGTGATCGTCTTCAGCGTGTCGGCGAGCGTGCCGTCGAGGTCGAAGATCACCGCGCGCGCCGTCACGTCGCCTCCGTCAGCGAGGGCGCGGCGATGCGCGGGTAGGAGCGCCAAACGCGGCGCAGCAGGTCCGCGCCGCGCAGGGCGGCCGGCGGGTCGGAGAACGCGTCGAGCAACGCCGGACTCATCAGGATCACGAGCTTCCTTCGCGCGCGCGTGAGGCTCACGTTCAGCCGATTCGGCGAGAACAGGAACTCCGCCTCCGCGCGCGCGGCGTCGGGGTCGGAGGCGGTGAGCGAGAGGACGATAAGGTCGCGCTCGCCGCCCTGCAGTCGCTCGACCGTGTCGACGAGCGGCTGGCGCTCCGCCGGCACGTCCGCGAGCCGCTCGCGCAAGAGTTGGCGGATGCGGGTGCCCTGCGCTCGATGCGGAGCGATCACGGCGACTTCGGTCG
>CAZOLL010000348.1:0-5044 GCA_964580365.1 uncultured Phycisphaeraceae bacterium | reverse complement strand
CGAGGCCGGCGTAGGCGCGCGCCATCCCGACGTAGACCGCATTCGGGTCCGCCGGATCCTTGTCGAGCTTCAGCGCCTCGCGGAAGTCGCGCAGCCCCTCCTTGTACTTGCCGAAATCGACCAGGATCGCCGCGCGCTTGTAGCGGGCGTTGTAGTTCTTCGGGCTGCGCTCGAGCTCGTCGTCGAGGTCCGCGGTCACCGCCTGGACGCCGGAGTCGTCGCCCAGCCGGACGAGCGCGCGCGCGGCGTCCGTCACGACGGTGCGGGACGCCGAATTGAGCCCGTACTTCAGCGCCGCGATGACCGACTTCTTCACTTCGTCGTGCTGGGTCGCCAAGGCGAAAAGCGCGGCGATCGCGGCCGATCGGAGCGCGGGGCTGGCGTTACCAGCCTTCAAGGGTTGTTCCAGCACGGGAACGGCGGCTGCCCCGCGCGAGGGAGGGAACCGGCCGAGGTGGAGGAGCGCCGCGAGCTGGACTTCCTCGGTCGGAGTCGCGGAGGCGAGCTCGGCCGACAGGCGGTCGAGCACCGCGTCCGCGGACGCCGCATGCTCCAGCCGAGACAGTCCTTGGATCGCCGCAGTCGCGGTTGCGCCGTTCTCGACCGAGACGTACGACATCAGCAGATCCGCCGTGCCGTCGCCGCCCAGCGCGCCGAGCGCGCGCAGCGATTCCTGCACGACGACGGACTCGGGATCGGCGACCAACCCGCGCAGCGTCGGCAGCGCGGAGGGATCGGCGACTCGCCCGAGCGCCAGCGCGGCGTTGCGGCGCCCGAACTTCTTCTCGCTCTTCGCGAGCCGGTCGAGGACCTCGCGCACTTCCGGTCCGCCGATCTTCGCCGCGGCGCGCGCCGCGTTGATGCCGGCGTTCTGCGCTCCCTGGCTGGGATCTTCGTGGTCCATCGCGCTCGTCAGCAGATCGAGCACCGGCGGTCCGAAGCCAGCGAGATCCGTGATCTTGCTCTGCACGTATCCCTGGTTCTCGTCCGCGCTCGAACGCAGATCGTTCAACAGGATCTGCGCGGAAGCCAACGCCTTGGCGCGCTGGCGCTCGGCTTCGCGCTTCGCGATCGAGAGCAGGTCGTGCGCGGGCTTTTGTCCCCGCGAAGGCTCGGACGGGGCGGCCGGAGGAGTCTGACCGCGCGCGAGGAGCGCGACCGATCCAAACACGATCAAAGACCCGGCGATTCGTCGGAGCATGGACGTTTTGCTCAGTGTAGCAGCGCGGTTCATGCCTCGCTCTCGCGAGCGCGCGTGGAGGCGAGGCGACTGAGCGCGAGCTTCACGAGCCTTTCGAGAGTCGCGTCGGCGTCCGAGTCGCGGATGACTTGGCCGGCCGTCCGCTCCGCAGCCGGCTTGGCGAAGCCGAGGTTCACGAGCGTCGCCGCGAGGTCCTTCGCGCGCGTGTCGCGCCCCGAGGCAGAGCTCCTCGTGCCGTCGACGAACCGCGCGAGACGCCCTTCGAGTTCGAGCACGATGCGCTGCGACAGCTTCGAGCCCACGCCCTTCACACGCTCGAACGCCCTTGCGTCGCGCTCCTCGACCGCGATCGCAATCTGTGCGGGCTCGAGCGCGTTCAGCAATGCGAGCGCCTTCTCCGGTCCAAGGCCAGAGACGCTCTGGAGCACGACGAACACGTCGCGCTCGCTCTCGGTCGCGAAGCCGTAGAGCTGGAACGCGTCGTCCTTGAACGTGAGCCGGCAGCAGAACGACCCGTCCGCGCCGATGCACGCGCCGGCAGCGGTGGTGCGCGGCACGCGCATTCGGAAGCCGACGCCTCCGCACTCGACGACGACGAAGTCGTCGCCCTTGCCGAGCACGCGACCGCGGAGCGAGTCGAGCACCGTCACCTCGAGACCGGCCGGACGGGCCGGGGCGTCAACCGCGCAGGGAGAGTCCGAGGTCGGCGAGCTTCTTCTTGATCTCGTTCAGAGAGGTCTGACCGAAGTTCTTGCACGCGAGCAGCTGGTCCTCGGTGACTTCGCAGAGCTGACCGACGGTCATGATCTTCAACGTGTCGAGCGCCTTGCGCGAACGGACCGAGAGATCGAGCTCGGAGATCTGGCGCGCGCGGTTCGCGTCGCGGTCGATCGTCTGGCGACGCCGCTGCGCCGCGCGCTCGTCCTCGTCGCTGTGCATCCCGAGGCGCAGGCCCTTCGAGCGGAGGATTTCCTTGATCTCGTTCAGCGACGTCTCGCCGAAGTTCTTGAACGAGAGCAGCTCGGCCTCCGACTTCCGCACGAGATCGCCGAGCGAACGGATGTTCATCCGCGCGAGGCAGTTTCTCGAGCGAACGGACAACTCGAAGTCGGTGACCGGGATCTTGAGGATCTGAGCGCGCTTGTCGTCCTTGCGCTCTTTTTCCTCGTCGTAGTACTGCTCGATCGAGGCGCGCGCGTCGGCCGCGTACATGTTGGCGACGGGGTGGTTGTAGTCGTGCGTCAACGCGAGCCGGTAGCAGTTCGCCGCGCGCTCGTTCTTGTCCTGGTCCTCGTAGAGGATGCCGAGGTTGAGCAGAGCGCCGACCGGCACGGGGAAGACCTGCTTCAGGCGCTCGTAGTGCTGCGTCGCCTCGTCGTCGCGGCCCATGAGGTCGAGCCGGTATGCGAGCCGGAAGCGCGACCAGCGGTGGTCGGGCTGCAGCGCGCAGGCGTGCTCGTAGGCGGAGACAGCATCGGCGTAGTCGCCGCGCATCTCCTTCACGCGGCCGTCGAGGTAGAGCGTGTCGGCGCCCTGCGGATCCTGCTTCGTGAGGTCCGCGAGGATCTTTTGCAGGCCGTCGCCCTCGTCGAGTCGCGCGAGAGCTTCCGCGAAGCAGACGCGGTACTCGGCGGGCTGGTCGCGATCGACGTGCTTCTCGAGCAGGCGCTTCGCCTCGACGGCGTCGTCGCGGTCGAGAGCGAGCTGTGCGAGCAGGTAGCCCGCGAGCGGCTTCTTCGAGTCCGCGAGCAGGATGCGCGCGTCGCCGTTCTTGCCGGCGGCGAACATCCCGACGCCGCGGCGGAACAGGAGGTCCGCGTCGCGCGAGTTCGCCGGAAACTTGTCGTCGAGGAGCTTCAGGAACGCGTCTCGCGCGTTCTCGGTGCGGAACAGCTCGCGCCGCAGCTCGAAGACGTCCGCCGCCGTGAGCGGCTCGCGGCGCAGGGCCTCTTCCGGTTTGACCTCGAGGGCAACGTCCTCGACCATCACGCCTCCTCTTATGGGGCCCAATCGCGGTTCATTGAATCGGCTTCGAACGAGCGATATCGTCCGCGCCGCATCGATGCCGGCTTTCGGCGGAGTGGTTTCCCCGCCCGCGCGGCCGGATGACGATGCTCCGGATCACCCAACCCGCCGCCAGCACGTGAATCCGGGGATGCTAGGTGTCCGCCCACAGACCGTCAAGCAGCCCGGAATCGTGAGCAGAGCATGGATTGCATCTTCTGTCGGATCGCGCGCGGCGAGATCCCCGCCAAGGTCGTCGCACAGGACGCCGACGTGATGGCGTTCGAGGACATCCATCCGCAGGCGCCGGTCCACGTGCTCGTGATCCCGAAGAAGCACATCGCGACGCTCGCGGACGCGGCGGACGCCGAAGCGGCGCTCCTCGGAAAGATGTCGTTGATGGTGCGCGACGTCGCGGTCGCGAAGGGCGTGGCGGAGGCCGGATACCGCGTCATCACGAACGTGCGGAAGATGGGCGGGCAGGAGGTGTTCCACCTCCACGCGCACGTGCTCGGCGGACGGCCGCTCGGCCGCATGCTGGGAGGCTGACGTGCCGTTCTGCCCCGGCTGCCGACAGGAGTTCGAAGCCTTCGCCGCGCGCTGCCCGGACTGCGACAAGCCGCTGGTCGCAACGCTCGAGGCCCGCGCCGCTGCCGCTCGTCCAGCGATGTCGATGCTGGTCGCCGCGGACCGCGCCGCGGCCGAGCGGATGATCGCTTGCTTCGCCGCGGTGAAGTTGCCGTCGATGGAAGCGCCGGGGGACGAGCCGCTCCGCGTGAAGGTGCCCGAGGGGGCCGTCGCGATCCTCGTCCCGGAGCCCGCCGCGCGCGCGGCGCTCATGGTCCTCGATCGCGCGGAGGACCTGAGCATCGAAGTCGTGACGCTCCCCGCGTCCGATCCGAACGCCGAGGAATCCGAGATCGCGTGCTCGCTCATCCGCTGTGGCGACCGCGCGACGCGAAGCGCGCCCGCCGCGCTCCCGCCGACCGACGTGCTCTCGCTCTCGCCCGAACAGGCCCGCGCGCGCGGCGAGGTCGCGCAGGACGAGCTCGCCGCGCTCCTCGTCCATCCGGATGGCGAGGTCTCCGCGCGCGCGAGCCTTCTCTTGTCACGCATCGGAGACGACGGCGTCCGCCGGCTCGCTCGCGAACTGCCGGCGCTCGCCCGACGCGGCGCCGACGCCGCGTTCTACGCGGCGTTGAAGCGCGTGAAAGACCACCGCGTCGATCCCGCGGCGTTCGCGCCGTGCGTCGACGTCGCGTACGATCGCGGCGCGCCGGTCGAGATTCGCCGACTGGCGCTGCACGGTCTCGGACAGCTCGGCATCGTCGCGTTGCACGAGAAGATCCTCCCGCTGCTCGACGACCCCGAACCCGACGTGCGCGAGGAAGCGGACGAGGCGCTCTGCGCGCTCGCCGACGACGATCTGGGCTTCGATCCCGAGATGCCGCGCGACGAGCGGCTGCGGATCATCGAGGAGTGGAAGCGGCTGTTCGCGCAGCGCGAATCCTGAACGGCGCCGCACGCGGCGCGGAAGGCGGAACGTGGACAAGTTCATCGTGCATGGCGGCGCACGTCTCGAGGGCCGCATCGAAGCAGCCGGCTCCAAGAACGCCGTGCTGCCGATCCTCGCCGCGGCGCTGCTCACCGACGAGCCGCTCGTGCTGAAGCGCGTCCCCGACCTGCGCGACGTCACGTCGCTGTGCAAGATCCTCGGCGAGCTCGGCGTCGAGTGGAAGCGCGACGGCGACACGCTCACGCTGCGCACCGTCGACGAGTCGAACTCCACCGCACCGTGGGACCTCGTCTCGACGATGCGCGCGTCGATCTGCGTGCTCG
>CAZOLL010000347.1:0-5044 GCA_964580365.1 uncultured Phycisphaeraceae bacterium | reverse complement strand
CGGCGATCTGGGGCGACGAGTTCGTCAAGCGCGAGGTCGAGCCGGGCGAGCCGCTCATCGTCGGCTGGTTCGGCTCGGCGACGCACCACGACGACCTGAAGGTGGTCGAGCCGGCGATCCGCTACCTGTCGCGGAAATACTCGGGCAAGGTCGAGTTCCACTTCTTCGGGTTCCTCCCGAAGGACCTCGCCGACGTTCCCGGCGTGCGCCTCGTGCGCGGCGGACAGCCGAACGTCGTGAAGCACGCGCGCGGCGTCCGTGACGCAAAGATCCACGTCGCGATCGCGCCGCTCACCGCGCATCCGTTCAACGACGCGAAGAGCGACCTCAAGTGGCTCGAGTACTCGATCTGCGGCATCCCCGGCGTGTACTCGAACGTCGCGCCGTACCGCGCGTCGGTCACCGACGGCGTCACCGGCCTCGTGTGCGAGAACACCACCGAGTCGTGGGTGAGGGCCCTCGAGCGGATGATCCAGGACGGCGATCTGCGCCGCGCGATCGCGCGCGCCGCGTTCGACGCGGTCAAGTCCACGCGCACGACGACCGTGGCGTCGCATCGTTGGGACCACCTGTACCGCTCGTTCATCGCGTCCGGACCGCGCGAGCTGAAGAACGACGTCGGCGATGCCGACGTGAAGCGCGCGGCCGCGCTGCTGTTCCAGTTCCAGGCACGCCTCGCCGCGAACCACGCGGACGCGGCGTCGGTCGCCTGCTCTCTGGAGGCGGCGTTGTCGCTCGACCCGGAGCGCGCGCCCGATGCCGCGCAATTCGCGAGCGGCCTCGCCGCGAACGGCTACATCGCGGCGGCCGACCGCATCGCCGGCGCGATCACCACGCTCGTGCCCGAGTGCGCGGCGGGCCACCGCATCCGCACCGCGATCCTCGATTCTCTCGGCGAGACGACGCGCCTGGTGGCCGCGCTCGACCGCGCCGCGCGCTTTCACGCGGCCGACCCGGACCTCTTCGCGAGTCACGTCGCGGTCCTCGAGCGCCACGGAGACGCCGCCAGCCTGCGGGCTCGCATCGCGGGCTACGCGTCGGCGGTGAAGACCGACGGCGAGGCCGTCGCGACGATCGAATCGATGCACCGCGCCGGTCACGCGGAGTCCGCGCTCGAGCTCGCGCGCCGCGCGGCCGAGCGCTTCACGCGATGCGACTTCGCGCCGCTCGTCGACGCGCTGACGAAGAGCGTCGACTCTCAGCGGGCGATCCGTTCGTGCGCCGCCGACGGCGCATCGAAGAACGTCGTCGTGTTCACGCACGAGCGCATGGCGTCGCGCTCGGTCCACGAGCGCCTGCGCGGGCCGTTGTCGGTCCTCGAGCAGTCGGGCGCGATCTCGATCCGCTGGGACGACGGCAGCCGCGGCAAGCAGGCGCTCGCCGGCGCGGACCTCGTCGTGCTCCACCGGCGATTCGTGGAGCGCTCGTTCTCCGAACCGATCGTCGCCGCGGCGCGCGAGAACGGCATCCCGATCGTCGCCGAGATCGACGACTGGCTGTTCGACCAGGAGGCGCAGAACCCGAACGACCGCCTGTACGGGATCATCGCGGCCGACGCGATCACGGTGCCGACGCCGATCATGCGCGAGGTGATCGCGGAGATCCTGCCCGAGACGAAGGACCGCATCGTCGTCCTCGAGACCGGCATCGACGGTCGCATCTGGCCGTCGGCGGCGGCGTGGACGCCGGCGCACAAGCGTCCGATCCGGATCGGTCTCTTCACCGGTTACGCGGAGCCGGAAGACCTGCGGGCCGCGTTCGACGCGTTGATGCCGATGGTGCGGGCTTCGAAGGGCGCGCTCGAACTCGTCACGGTGAAGCCGTTCGAGTCCGACGACGCCGGCCTGCCGACGCAGAAGAGCATCCTCGCCGCGACTCCGTTCTACTTCGAGCACGCGCGGCGCATTCTCGCGGGCAAGCTCGACGTCGCCGTCGTGCCGACCACCGAGTCGGTTCGGACCGCGGCGCGCGCGCCGAGCGTGTGGATGGAGCTGGCGGCGGCCCGCGTGCCGGGGATCTTCGGCTCCGCGCTGCCGTTCGCGGGCACGGTCACCTCCGAGCGCGACGGCATCGTCGTGGACGGACGGACCGAGACCTGGGCGAAGGCGATCGCGCGCCTCGTCGGGTCGCCCGCCGACCGGCGCCGCATCGCCGAGTCGGCCGCCACGCGGGTCTTCTCGCAGCACGCGGTCGAAAAGAACGCGACGCGCTGGGGCGAGCTGTACGCGCTCCTCATCGGCGCCGCGCGCTCGGCGGCCAGCCATGCGGAGTCGAGTCGGGTCGGCGAGCTGCTCGCGGCGAAAACGTGATCAGCGTCGTCATCCCGGCGAAGGACGCGCTCGAGATCACGCGGCGCTGCGTCGCCGCGCTGTTCGAGCACGCGCCGCGGCCGTTCGAGCTGATCCTCGTCGACAACGGGTCGCGCGCCGACTTCGTGCGGTACGCGACGGAACTGGCGCGCGAGCGTCCCGAGTTTCGGCTGGTCCGCAACGAGCGGAACGAGGGCTTCGCGTTCGCGGTGAACCAAGGCCTCCTCGCCGCGCGCGGTGAGCCCATCGTCGTGATGAACAACGACGTGATCGTCACGTCCGGAGCGTTCGAGCGGATGCTCACCGCGTCGGCGAGCGATCCGCGCATCGGCGTGGTCGGCCCGGTGACGAACCGCGCGTCGGGTCCGCAGGAGATCGCCGTTCCGTATGACGTGCGGCATCCGGAGACCGGCGGCCTCGCCGCGTTCGCGGCGGAGCGCGCGGTCCGCCACGCGGGGCAGGTCCAGTTCCTCTCGCGCATCGTCGGGCTGTGCGTGCTGGTGAAGCGAACGGTCCTCGAGACGATCGGCGGGTTCGACACCGCGTTCTTCCCGGGCAACTTCGAGGACGACGACTTCTCGCTGCGCTCGCTGCGAGCGGGGTTCACGCTCGCGGTCGCGCAGGACGCGTTCGTGCACCATCACGGCAGCAAGACGTTCGCCGAGCTCGGACTCGACTACGCGCGCACGATGCACGACAACTGGCGCTGGTTCTGTTCGAAGTGGGAGCATCGCGGTGCGCTCGGCCCCTACCCGGCGCGTGCGCTCGCGCTCCGCAGGGCGTTCGATCGCGGGCGCGACTTCGTTCCGCTCGACGCGCGCGATGCGTTCCGCCCGAGTGCCGCTCCGATCGCGCTCGACGCCGCGCGCGCCGTGCGCTTCCTCGTGATCGCCGATGCGACCGACGAGGGTTGGATCTCCCGCGTCACGGAGTACTGCCGCGCATTCCGCGCTGCGGATCCCGTGAGCCTGGTGGTGCGGATCGACCCGCCCGTGACCGACGTGATCGAGATCGTCTCCGGGAAGCTGTCTTCGGCGCTCGAGCGCACGGGCATCGCGGACGCCGAGCTGCCCGACGTGCTGGTCGACTCGACGCCGCTTTCGCCGCTCGCCCGCGGGGGGCTCTACACGGCCGTGCACGCGCTGCTCGACCCGGGCGACGCGACGATTCGCGCGCCGGTGCAGCGTCGCGAGGCCGTGCTGTGCGGCATCGAGATCGTCGAGGCGGGCGAGGCCGGGCTGCGCGCCGCGTTCGAGCGGCGCGCGCCCGCGGTCACGGCGACGGCTCGTTGATCCGCACGACCTCGCGCGCGTTCACGCGCGCGATGAAGCGCTCGAGCTCCGCCGTGCCGTTGTGCTCGGAGTACGGCACGTAGTGGAAGTTCGCGCCCGCGCCGCGGCCCGCGCGCCAACCGGTCGGCAGGATCACGATGCTGTCTCGCTCGTGCCCCGGGTGCTGGTCGTGGAACCAGCGTTGAAAGACGCCCATGCCGTACCCGAACACGCGCGTCTCGGACGCACGCCGCGTCACGCAGTGGGACAGGCCGATCAGCTCGTACACGCGGTGGTACTCGTCGGTGAGCCAGGTCTTGAGTCCGAGCTCGCGCCAGATCGCCTCGACGATGCGGTTCTTGCCGATCTTGTAGAGACCGAGGAAGACGCGCCGGTCGGCGTGCTCGCGCACGAGGTCGAGGATGCACGCGATCGCTTCGTCCTGCGGCGGATGGTCGTGCGCGTCGGTGACGACGGCGCCGTTCGCGTAGGTCGAGTCGACGAACAGCACGTCGATCGCGTCGAACAGCGCGGCATGGCGGTCGTGCTCCGGCACGTAGCGGAAGTCGCCGGTGTGCAGGAGGCGGCGGCCTTCGGTCTCGAACAGGAGCATCAGAGCGCCGGGGCAGTGATTCGCGTCGAACGCCGTGACGCGCACGCCGGAGCCGAGGTCGAGCGTTTCGCCGGGGTCGAGCGTCGTGATCGACGCCTTCGGCACCCGGTGCAGCCCCTCCAGCAATCGCGCGGTGATCGACGAGCAGGCGATCGGGCGCGGGTCGCCGAGGCGCAGGCCGCGCCGGTGGTCGGCGTGGTAGTGCGTGAGGACGTACCTCCGCGCGTCCGTCGGGCGGAAGTCGTCGATCTCGATCAGCGTGCCGGGAAGGCGCATCGGACGCGGTTCTACTCACGGCGGCGAACGCGCCGCAAGCCGGGAAGTCGTGCGTGACTCGCGCGAGCCGCTCTGCGATGTTGAGCGGATGATCCCGATGCCCTTCGTCCCATCGTTCGTCGTCGCGCTCGCGCTCACGCCCGTGCTGACGGAGGATCCGCAACCGGCACCTCCGCTGCCGCGGCCGTCGCCCGAGCAGCTCGCGTGGCACGAGCTCGAGCTCGGCATGTTCGTGCACCTTGCGCCGCAGACGTGGCAGGACTCCGAGACGGACGACCTCTCGACCCCGCTCTCCGCCATCGACCCGTCCGCGCTCGACACCGACCAGTGGGTCGACGTCGCGACGTCGATGGGCGCGAAGTACCTCGTGTTCGTGGCGAAGCACGAAGGCGGCTTCTGCTGGTGGCCGACCGAGACGACCGACTTCTGCGTGAAGAACACGCCGTGGCGCGGCGGGAAGGGGGACGTGCTCGCCGACCTCGCCGCCGCGCGCCGCCGCGCGGGGATCGGACTCGTGGTCTACCTGTCGCCGCGCGACGGCAAGCACGGAGTAGACGTCGGCGGCAAAGCGCGCG
>CAZOLL010000346.1:0-5044 GCA_964580365.1 uncultured Phycisphaeraceae bacterium | reverse complement strand
AGCACGGCGCGATCATCTACAAGAGCGTGAGCGCGGTTCGAAGCCGCGTGCGCCGCCTGCTCCCCGAGGAGGCCGAACGCCTCGAGCGCGTGGTCCACTGTCCGACCCAGTTTCAGGCCTACATTCCCGGCCGCGACGTCCGCGTACGCGCCGCGGTGCGACAGCGCGAGCAGCCCGCCGATCGTGAGCGGCGGCGTCAGCGGCCGCAGCGCCGACTCGATCCACTCGGCGCGCGTGCCGGCGGCGAGCGCGCGCAGCCCTTTGAGGACCACGCTCGTGCCGAGCAGCAGGAGGACGAGAACCGAATCGCCGTCGACTCCGGGCGGGCGGTGGCGCACGAGCCAACTGCCGGTCGCGACGAGCGTCCAGACCACGAGCAGGACGACCGCGATCCGCACGAGCCACCGCGAGCGCTCGCGCAGCGCGAACGGCACGGTCGCGAGTCCCCACGCCAGGATCCAGATCTGGAAGTCCGACTCGAGGCGGTACACGTTCGCGATCAGCACGAGTGCGGGGCCGAACGCGAGGACGCCGAGCAGACGCAGCGCCGCTCCGACGCGCGGGAAGCGGCCGGGCGCCTCGGCGCAGACGAACACGGCGTGGTGCACCGCGAGCAGGACGAAGATCGGCAGCGCCGCGCGCGCGAGGCGCGGGATGTCCGACCAGCGCAGCGCGACGAGGAGCGCGAGTCCGCCGAACACGAGCAGCGCGCCGAGCAGTGCGACGATCGACGTGAATCTCGCCGCGTGGTCCTTCGGCGCAACCGGCTCCGCGGCCGCGGCGAGTCGCGCCGCGACCGCGTCTTTCTGCGCGGCGGTCAGAGTGCCGTCCAAGACCAGCTCGTCGAGCGCGCGCCGCTGTGCGTCGGTCAGCATGCGACCGACATCATGGCTTCCCGCCGCCGGACGGGTCCTGCTTCTTCTTGCGGTCGTCGAGGGCGCGCCGCAGGAGGAATTCGACCTGCGCGTTCACGGAGCGCAGGTCGTCATCCGCCCAGCGGCGCAGCTCCTCGAAGACCTTCGGGTCGAGCCGCAGCAGGAACGTCTTCTTGTCGGCCACGCGACCTCACGTGTACAGCGTGCCCGCGTTGACGACCGGCGTGGTCTTGTCGCTGCAGAGGACGACCAGCAGGTTCGAGACCATCGCCGCCTTGCGCTCGTCGTCGAGCTGGACGACCTTGCGCTCCGACAGCGCGTGCAGAGCCAGCTCGACCATGCCGACCGCGCCCTCGACGATCTTCGAGCGCGCTGCGATCACGGCCGTCGCCTGCTGGCGCTGCAGCATCGCGTGCGCGATTTCCGGCGCGTAGGCGAGGTGGCTGATGCGCGTCTCGATGACGTGGACGCCCGCGCGCTCGAGGCGCGCTTCCAGCTCCTTGCGCAGGTGGTCGCTCACCTCTTCGGTCGAGCCGCGCAGCGTGATCTCGTTCTCGTCGCCGTCATAGTGGTAGGCGGCCGCCATCTTGCGCAGCGCCGACTCCGCCTGGGTCGAGACGAAGCGCTCGTAATCGTCGACCTGAAACTTCGCCGCGAACGAGTCGTTGACCTGCCAGACGACGACCGCCGCGATCTCGATCGGGTTGCCCGACTTGTCGTTCACCTTGAGGCGCTCGCTGTTGAAGTTGCGCGCGCGCAGCGAGACCTTGTGCTTCGAGGTGAACGGGTTGGTCCAGTAGAAGCCGTTCGACTTCACGGTGCCGCGGTAGTTGCCGAACAGGACGAGCACGCGCGACTCGTTCGGGTTGACGACGAAGTAGCCGAACAGGCAGACGAACCACGGGAAGAACGTGAGCGCCGCCGGGACGGCGATCGCGGGGCGGTTGTTCATCGCGCCCCACACGATCCCTCCGACGATCGCCGCGAGGACGAGCGCGTGGAGCACCAGGCCCAACGCGCCGGGGAGATTCTTCACTTCACGTTCGTTCGACATCGACGGCCTCCTGGGACGGGTGCCCACCCGTTGATGTCGGAGTGATATCACATGGATAGCAGGCGTCAAGGGGCGAGTCGCCACCTTCCGACTCGCCCCACCACCGATCGAGTCGTCGCGCGAGCCGCTGGCGCGCCCCGCCTCGTCGGCCGGACCTCTCCGCGTAGACTCACCCAGCGCTCGATCGCCGGGAACGGAAACGGAAGGGAACCCGCCTCGAATGCACTCGGCGCCGAAGGACCTCCGCACGCTTCTCGACGACCCCGAAGTCCTGGCGCTTCTAGAGGATCGCGCCCGCAACATCCTCGGCCGTCGGCGCCGGCCGGACGGACCAGAAACGCTTTCTCTCGTCAACCGCACCGTGATGCGCCTTCTCGACGAGCGTCGTGTGCGCGGGAGCCGAAGCGATCCGACGTTCGAAAGCCGCAACCAACTGCTCGCCTACCTGGTGAACGCATTGCGCTGGGTGATGATGGATGTCGCCCGCCAGCGCCGTGCGGCCCGGCGCGGCGGAGCCGCGGAAGTCCGGGAGTTGGGCGATGCCGAATCACTGATGCCCGCGTCCCCGGAGCCCGACTCAGGGATTCAGCGGTTCTTCGAGCGACTCGATTCATTGCGCGCGCGACGCGCCGCGGCCGCGCGGGTCGTCGAACTGCGCTACCTGTTCGACTTCACGTGGGAGGAAGTGGCGGTCGAACAGTCCATCACCGTCTCGCAAGCGCGCTCGGAGTGGGACTTCGCTCGGGCGTGGCTGGCGCGCGAGCTGAGCGATCGAGACGCACCCGGCGCGCACGGCGACAACGACGTCTCACCGGCGGGCGAGTGAGCGCGAACCGGCACGCGCGCGGATGGCCGCGCGCGTGCCGATTCGAAACGACCTCGGTCGAACATCACTGTTCTTGCCCAGTGAAGCGTCCGCCCGCCGTGACGTGGAAGCGCATCCCGCGGTACTTAACGTCGATCGTGCCCTTGATGTCGCCGCGGATCGTCCCCTCGGAGACACGGATTGAGCGAAGTTCGAGCGTCTCTTTGGTCACGCGAACCCCCGAGAGCTGTTCTCGCAGCTCCCGCTCGATGCGCGACTCGACTCCGTTGATCAGTTTCGCCGAGTAGCTGCTCCCCCGCTTTTTCCACGAGCCGGTGATCCCCTTCATCGCGAACTTGTGGTTCGCGTCGAATCGGAAGCGATCGGAGAAGCTGCCCCAGTAGTTGTGCCCATCCACGCGGGCGACGCCGAACGCATCGACATCGTAGCGTCCGACGATCGCGTCCGTGGCGGCCGCCGCCGTCGCGGCGCCGGCGCCGGAACCGGCGAGTGCGAGCGACAGCGCGACCAGCAGGCGGGAACCTTTGCGGGCGACAGACCGGACCAGCTTGACGTTCATGAGCTTCATGGCGGTTCTCCTATGGATTGAGAGTCGTGACTCGGAACACCCGAAGAAACGCGATCGCGGGACGGGGCTGCGACGGAATCCAGATCGCGCGCAGGTTTTTCACGGTTCCGCTACGTGCTGACGCGATGGCTCCCGATTGCGCCCGGGCGTTCCGCCGCGACGAATCCGGCTCCAATACGACCGGACGCCGAGTGAACGCGTCGACAAGACGCTTCACTCGGCGCACATGACCCGTCGATGCCTCGACGGCTCTCGACTACCCGCGAATGTGCAGAAACAGGTTCACGCCTTCCGGTTCACTCCCGATCGTGACACGTTCTTCCGGGGCGCCACACTCCCGCGCGAGGGCGCGGAGGTGGTCGGCACTCCGATGGAACAGTCGCCATCCGTTCAAGACCTCCATGTAGGGGCGGCTTGGATTGCGGTCGGAGAAGTTGCCGATGACGAGCTCACCCCCCGGAGCCACGGCGCCGATGAGGCGCGCAAGCAGGCTGACGAACACCTTGTCGTTGAAGTAGTCGAAGATCCCTGCGGCCCAAACGAGGTCGAACTGGCCGTCGGGCCGATACCGAAGCGCGTTCTTCTCGACGAAGGTGATTCGGTCGAGGAACCGATGATTGAGCGCGGCGGCGAATCGGATCGCGTTCGCGTCGACTTCGACGCATTCGAACGAGATCGGGGCTGCGGGATGGGCCGTCAGCCACTCGAACATCGAGCGGCCGGGGCCGCTCGCGATCTTCAACACCCGGCATTGCTCGCGGTGCGCCGAATGCCGATCGAGGAGCTGGTGGAGGTAGGTCTTGCGGTTACGAACCGCCTTCGCAGCAGCGTGATCGTGGAAATAACGATCCCAGCAGGCAAGTCGCGGGTCTGCCGACGTGCGATACCGGTAGATGTTGTCGATGATCTCGAAATCGCCCGCGTAGCCGTGCGGCTTCGTCAGAGCGAACCCCTGCATGGTGCCGGCCGACAGTGCGACGCCGAACGCGGAGCGCAAGCGCGCGAGCTCCGTATCGCCGATAGCGCCGGTTCGAATCGACGCATCGATGCCGACGAGCCACGAGTCGAATTCGACATCCTCTGTCGGTCGCGGTCCGCCTCGGGCGACGAGCGCATGGATGTACTTCTCGTGTGATTCGATTGACTCATTCGCCGCCGGCGCACGAGTCGCCGCGAACCGATCGTTCGAACTGGCGGAACGCTTCGACGACTCCGAAACGAAGAGGTCGAGTTCATCTCGGTCGAGTTTCTGGCAAGCGACGGCCATGACGTCCCTCCGTGGATTTCGAATCGCATTCGTTGCGATGCGGAGGAACGCCGAGTGATCGTTGGCCTGCGACCGATTCCCGAGGGTCGCGCAGTTTTTCGCGTAGTCCGCCCGCTACGCTCCCGCCCCCGGGAGAGCGGCATGCCGGACGAACGCGCCGAAGACCTGCTGATCGTATTCCTCGAGCGACGCGCCGAGGGTGACACGACCGACTTCGAAGCGTTCTGCGCCGCGCATCCTGAGCACGCCGCGCGCCTCAAGAGCCTCTACGACGGCGTGAAGATCGCCGAGTCACTGCTCCCGCGCGCTCCCGATGCCTCGCTCTCCGACCGCATCCGCGCGCAGTTCGGCCCCCGTGCCAACCCCGACGTCACGCTCGACGGCGGGACGGCCGCGCCACCCGAATCGACGGATCCCAAACTCCTCGACGAGTTGAAGTCGCGCGGCCCGTCGT
>CAZOLL010000345.1:0-5062 GCA_964580365.1 uncultured Phycisphaeraceae bacterium | reverse complement strand
TGACTGCCATCGCCGGCACGTTCGGCACCGCGAGCGGACGCGAAGCGATCCGCCGGCTGCTCGCAATCGTCCGCGTGTTCGACCAGAGCGGCGCGCCGGCGAGGGAGGGCGAAGTGCCCGTCGACGTCTTGCCCGACGGCACGCACGTGATGCGCGTCGAGACCGACCCCGGCGGCGCCGCGACCATCCGATTGCGCCCGAAAGCGCCCGGCGAAGAGAAGCAGCAAGTCGACGTCCACCTCGACGGCAAACCTTCCGATCGCCGCGTGATCACCGTCGATGGCGCCCGCGCCGGCGACCGTCGCTGACCGCCGCTCGTCCGGAGAGAATCATGAATCGCAAGAAGGCGGCGTTGGCCGCCGCAGCACTCGTCTTGTCCACGCTCGTCGCCCGCGCGTCCGGCGAAGCGATCGAGTACCGCTACCACCTCTTGATGCACCGCGACGACGGCGTGTTCGTCGAGCCCGTGGTCGTCACGAGCGCGCAGCGCGTGACGCGAACGCACCGGCCGGAGGACGGCGTGCTCGACGTCCTCGTGCCGGTCGGGCCGGGCGGGTCGGGCAGCCTGATCAAGGCGGGCAGCGTCGAGTCGTTCACCGTCGAGTGCGCGGACGGCGCGATCACCGTGACGGCACTCGGCGTCGACGGAAGGAAGTTCGCGCGACCGTCGCGCACGCTCGACGACCTCGCGCAGTACGACGTGCGCGTCTCGGTCAGCGGCGGCGGCGTGAAGCGCGCGTTCCTCCTGCTGCGCAACGAGGAAGTCGTGAGCGACGACGCGGGCGGCATCGTCGACCCGTTCTCCGGAAAGCTGCCGCTCGGCGCGGGCGACTTC
This sequence comes from uncultured Phycisphaeraceae bacterium, assembly GCA_964580365.1. Classification (GTDB taxonomy): domain Bacteria; phylum Planctomycetota; class B15-G4; order B15-G4; family JADJEK01; genus CAZBOK01. Next base: position 4,227 of record CAZOLL010000345.1, on the reverse strand, counting down.
GTCGTCTTCACCGACACGAATCCGCACGCCGCGCGCACGACGGTCACCGGCGAGGCGCCGCTCGATCTCGACTCGTGGCCGTTCGCGATGGTGAGCGTCTGTGGACGGAAGCCGGTCCCGTTCGTGGTCGACACCGGTGCGGGAACGACCGTCATCGTGAAGGACGCGCTCCCGGACGGCGTCGCGATCTCGAAGCCGTCGATGATCGAATGGTCCGCCGCCGGCAAGCGGCTGCTCGACTACGCGCCGGAAGGCGCGACGGGCAGCGTCGGCTCGATCGAGGGCATCGCGAGCGTCGCGTCGCTCGCGCTCGGCACGCTCGACTTCCGCGCCGCGGAGTGCGACGTCATCGGAGCGCTGCCGAAGTTCGCGGGCCGGAAGGTCGGAGGCATCCTCGGGCTCGATCTGCTGCGGCGCGCGCGCGTCGTGACCCTCGCACTGTCCGGCGAACACCCGAAGCTCGTGCTCGCCGCCGAGCCGGAGGCGGCAAGCGGACCGTCGAGCGGTGCGACGAACACGGCGCCGTTCTCGCTGGTCCGCACTCACGTCGTCGTCGAGGGAACGATCGCGTCGAAGACCGTCCGCTTCGTGCTCGACACCGGCGCGCCGGATTCGATCCTCGACGGCGCCGCCGCGAAGTCTCTCGGGCTCGCGAGCGACAAGGCTCGCGGCGTGAACGTGTCGGGGCTCGACGGCGGCAGCGCGTCGCTCGTGCCGGTCGACGTCGCGGAGCTGTCAGTCGCCGGCGCGCGCTTCGTCGCGCCGCCGTTCCGCGCCGGCGATCTGGCGATCTTCGCGCCCGTGCGCGGGGATGGTCAGCTCGCGGGGCTGCTCGGCAGCTCGTTCGTCGCGCGCTGCGCGAAGCTCGAGCTCGACTTCGAGGAGCGAACGGTCCGCCTGTTCGCGCGCTGAAGCGCGTCAGAACCCGCCGAGCGTCGCGACGAGGCAGCGGCTGAACGCGACGCCCTGCGGAGCGGCCGGGTCCGCGACGAGCTGCTGCAGGTAGACGGTCACTCCCCACACGCCGGGGTCGCACGGCACGTTGGTGGGGATCGCGAGACCGCCGACCGGAAGCACGATGCCCGACTGGATCGCGGGAAGCTGCGGGTACAGCGTGCCGCCGAGGCCGGTCACGAGCGGCTGGAAGCCCGCCGAGAGGAACAGGGTCGTCGGCGTCGACTGCGGCCGCGAGTTGCCGAGCGTCAGCGTCACCGGGTGACAGGTTTCCGGCGGGCCGCTCAAGGTCAGAGCCGGGACGCCGAGCGTGCCCGCCGTGCCGTTGCCCGTGAGCGACCAGCTCGCGGGGTCGTCCAGCACGTCGAGCACGAGCGCGAGGCCCATCGAGCTCTGGTCGGGCGCGCCCGCGATGACGTCGGGCCTTCCGTCGCCGTTCACGTCGGCGCCGCCGCCGACGGCCGCACCGAGGTGAGCGTTGTTGCCGCTGCCGGTGTGCGTCGCCATCGTCGTGAAGTCGCGGCCCGCGATCGTGTAGACGCGGCCGCGGTTGAACGTGAACGCCTGCGGGACGTCGGCCGCGTTGGGCGCGCCGACGATGATGTCGGCCCAGCCGTCGCCGTTCACGTCGCCCGCGTTCGCGACCGCGGCGCCGTAGCGATCGAGGTTCGCCGCGCCGAGGAGCGAGCCGACGTTGCCGTACGCGACGCCCGAGTAGACGCGCATCGCGCCGTTGCCGGCATCCGGCAGACCGGCGAGCAGATCCGCGTGCCCGTCGTTGTCGACGTCGCCGCCGGACGCGAGCACGGCGCCGAGTCTTTGTCCCTCGAACAAGCTGTTGCTGATCGTCCGCACGAGGCTCGACGGAGGGAACGAAGCGATCGCGTAGATCTTGATTTGCCCGGTGTCGTCGAGGTTGAACGGCGGCACGGGAAGTGACGTGTCGCGGTCGGGCACGCCGACGGCGAGCTCCGGCATCCCGTCGCCGTCGCCGTCGGGCATCCCCGCCACCGCGGCGCCGAGATGGTCGAACGCGTCGGCGCCGTACGCCGTCAGCAGCGCGAACGGGTGCGCCGTCGAATACACCAGCGCCAGGCCCGCCTCGGTCGCATAGGCCGGCCCCTCGCCGAAGCCCTTCGGATCGCCGATCGCCAGCTCCGCGCGCCCGTCCGCGTCGGCATCCGGCACGAACGAGAGCGCCGAGCCGTACGCGGTGATCGACAGCGACGGGTTCACGTTGAACCACACCTCGTTTCCGTTCACGCCGTCGAGCAGCGCGACCGCGCCGTGTCGGACCTGTCCGAAGAGGTCGGTCCACAACATGCCCGGCGACTGGACGAGGAGGTCGGGAACGCCATCGCCGGTGGCGTCCGACCCGGCGGCGACGACCGCGCCGAGGTGCTGGTAAGGCTGCGATCCGGTGCGCGTCCACAGCACGTGGCCGTCGAGGCCGGAGTACATGCGGACGGCGCCGCGCTCCGGGATCGCCGGCGCCACGCCGTAGTTCGGCTGCGTCACGACGAAGTCGGCGTGGCCGTCGCCGTCCACGTCACCGGCGATCGCGACCGCCGCGCCGGTTTCGCCGGCGGCCTGCGCGCCCGTGATCGTGTGCAGGACGGTGTCCGCGTGAGCGGTCGAGACGAAAGAGAGCGCCGCGAGGAGGGCGAACGGGACGCGCATCGAGATCTCCCGGTTCGGTCGGTGCGGTGGGCTCGCACTGTCGACCGTCCCCATGATCCGGATCGCGCGCGGTTCGTCTCGCTCGACGCTCGATCGAGCGGGCCCGCGCCCGCCGCGCTTCGTTCGCGGGCTTTCGCTCCTATCGTGCCCGCATGGTCGCGTCCGGTCGCTCCGTCCTCGTGTTCTCGTCGCTCCTCTTCCTCGCGACGCCGGGCTGCGTCAGCACGTTCGACGCCTCGCTCGACCGCGTGCCCAGCGCGCCGTCGCTCGAGCCGTTCGACGACACGGTGCTCCGCGCGGCCCGTCCGTCGGCGCTCGAGTTCGAAGTCACCGAGCCCGGCGGCGAAGCGCGCGGCCTCGTGATCTGGATCGACGGCATCGACGACCCGGACGACGCCGGCGATCTGTTCGACGAGCTTTCCGACGCGCGCCTCGCGATCGCGCGCACGCGCGTGCCCGCCGTCCTCTCGAGCCCGCTGGTGGTCCGCATCGAAAGCGGCACCGACCTCGAGGCCGCCGCGCACAAGGTCGCCGCCGCCATCGACGCCGAGCTGGCCGCACACGTCACCGCCGTCGTGAAGTTCGTGAACGACCTGCCGCGCACGCACAAGAACCTCGCGACGCTGCCGCGCCTGCTCGTCGGCTTCTCGACCGGCGGCGCCGTCCTGCCCGCGGTCGCCGGCCGCATCGACCGCGTCGCCGGCGCGATCTTGGTATCGACACCGGCGAACCTGCTCGAGCTGACGCGACGCTCGGAGCGCGACGACCTCGGAATCGCACTGTCGTTCGGCGACGTCGCGCTGAGCGACAAGCAGAGCTCATGGCTGTCGGATCTCTACCTGGCGGACTCACAGTTGGATCCGTACCGCATGGCGCAATTCCTCTGGCGCGTGCCGGTGCTCATGTACCACGCGCGATTCGATCGCGTCGTGTCGACGGACCTCTGCGAGGAGATGCATCTGCGGCTGAGACGGCCGGACACGATGCGCGTGCTCGGGAAGCATGGGTTCTTCCTGTGGCATGAAGACTTCGACGCGGACGAGATCCGGATGTGGGTCGATCGCGTCGTGAAGTGAGCTGGGCGCGAGGTCGACCCCCGGCGCCCGTCGTTGGACTCGAGACCTCGCGTTCGCGTTCGCGCTCGCGCGAACTCAGACCCAGTCGAGTTCCGGTCCGATTCCGTCGAGGCCCTCAGTCGCGTCTCCGATCCGAGCGACCGGCGTTCTCATGCGTGCGAGCAGCGACCACCAGAGTCGACACAGCGGCGTGTCCCGCGGATACGCGAGGTGCCGTCCGGTCTCGATCGTTCCGCCGCCTTTCCCACCGATCAGGATCGGCAGGTCGTGCGGATCATGCGCGTTGCCATCGCGCAGTCCGGCGCCGAACACGACGATCGTCGAGTCGAGAAGCGTGCCTTCTCCGTCGTCGATCTCTCGCAGTCGATCGAGCAGTCCGACGAACTGAGCGACGTGCCATGCATTGATGCGCGTGTATTGCTCGAGCTTGGTCGCGTCGTTCGGGTGGTGCGAGATCTCGTGGTGGCTGCCGATCGACGGGTCGTTCGGGACGAGTTCCGGCGTCACGAGGTAGTCG
>CAZOLL010000344.1:0-5064 GCA_964580365.1 uncultured Phycisphaeraceae bacterium | reverse complement strand
CGACGCGGATCGGGTCGTTCTCGTCCACCACCTCGAGCAGGATCGCCGGGATGCCGCGAACGTCGGTCGTGCAGTTCGCGGTGGCCTTGTCGGCGCAGACGCAGATCACGTTAGCGTTCGAGGTCTTGGCGCCGAGGTCGTTGGCGTGGACCGTGAACTCGACGTTCGCGCTGGCGCCGGCCGCGAGCGACGGCATCGTCCAGACCACGTTGCCGCCCGCCGCGGCGCCGCCGTTCGTCGCCGAGACGAACGTCGTGCCGGCCGGGATGCTCGCCTCGATGCGCGTGTCCTTGCAGATCGCGTCACCCTTGTTGCTGGCGGTCAGCTTGTAGGTGATGTTGCCGTTGCCGAGGATGAAGCCCGGGCAGGTCATCGCGAGCGTGAGCGCCGGCTTCACGACCTTGGTCGTCACGGCGTTCGAGGTGGACGAACCACCGTTCGAGGACGTGACGCTGGCCGAGTTCGTGAACGTGCCGGTCTTGCCCGGACGCGCCGTGATCATGATGTCCTTGGACGCGCCGCCGGCGAGGTCGCCGACGTTGTAGGTGCCGGACGCTTCACCGCCGGTGAGACCATCGGGGAGCTTGTCCGTCACGACGACGCCCTTGGCGTTGCCCGTGCCGGTGTTCTTCACCGTGATCTTGTAGGTGATCGCGTCGCAGGCGCTGACCTCCGCCGGACCTTCCTTCGTGATCATGAGCTTCGGCGTGGAAACCATGGTGTCGACGCAGACGGGGATCGGTCCGACGACGACGTCGGCGCAGTTGGTGAGCTTTCCGTCGGCCTTCGCGACGCCCTTGATCGTGATCGTCTTGGTCTCGTGACCGGCGATCTTGTCGAACGTCCAGGTGGACGTCGCGCCGCCGCTGCCCGGCGGGGTCGCGCTCGAGACCGAGAAGCCGGCCGGGAGGCGATCCGTCACCGTGACGTTCGTGATCGTGTCGTTGGTCAGGTTCGTGACCTTGATCACGTAGTCGAACGACTCACCCGCCGTCACCGCCGCGGGCGCCATCTTCATGAGGCAGAGCACCGACGACGCCTCGTTGCCGGTCGGCCACGCCGACGTGACGACCGTCATTCCGTCCTGCTGATAGGGACCCTTCGGGCACGCACCCTTCGGCGGCTCGACGCGAGCGGGCGCCGGCGCCGGCGCCGGCTGCTCGACCTTGGGGCCGCAGACGCAAGCAGCAACGAAGGCGAGCGTCGCGATGGACGACGCGCGCAGGAATGAAGAGAGGACGGATTGCATCGAGAGGACTCCTGAGCGATTCGGGAAGGTTCGGGTCGACCGACCGGGGAGGTGGCTCCTCGCGGGAGCCCGTCTCCCGCATCCGCCGACCCCGGCCATGGAAAGCGCAGCATGCTACGCAGGCGTTTTGGCCTCCTCAACCTGGATTCCGACGCGGGGCCGTCTCGGGATGTTCCATTCACGGGAAGTGCGCATCGGTCGCCGGCACTGCGTCATGTGGGGTCGAATCGCTCGCCCGCGAGTCGCAGGTAGACCTGGGTCGCGGCATCGGAGAAACAACAAAGGACGGTCCGGGGGGCGGAGGGTCGCGCGATCTCGGTCTCGACCACCGACAGGGCGATCCCCGCCGCGCGCTCCATCGGGAAGCGGTAGACGCCGGTGGAGATGCACGGGAACGCGATCGATCGAGCCCCGGCCTCGCGCACGCGCGCAAAGCTGTTGCGGTAAGCGCTCTCGAGCAGTTCGTCCTCGCCCGCGCCGCCGCCGCCCCAGACCGGGCCGACCGCGTGGACGACGAAGCGGGCATTGAGTCGGTGGCCGCGGGTGAGCTTCGCGTCGCCGGTCCTGCATCCGCCGAGCGCGCGGCACTCCTCGAGCAGCCCCGGGCCGGCGGCGCGGTGGATCGCCCCGTCGACTCCTCCCCCGCCGAGCAACGATTCGTTCGCGGCGTTCACGATCGCGTCGACGTCGAGCGTCGTGATGTCGCCGGTCACGACCTCGATCTTTCCGCCGCAGAACGACCTCACGGCCGTCCCCCGCCGCGCGTCACCAGCTCGAACGCCTTTCGGAACCGCTCGATCGCCCGGCGCCGCGCCTGGTCCGCCGAGTCCGGCGAGAGCCCGACCCGCGCTCCGATCTCGGCGCACGTTGCGCCCGACGACTGCAGGCGCAGGATCTCCTGGTCCCGCTCCGGGAGGAGGAGCAGCGCGCGCTCCGCGATGCCGACCAGCTCGCGGCGCTCCGCGAACGTCGACGGGCCGGTGCGGGCGCGCGCGAGCGGAACTCCGCCCGCACGTTCGGCTCCCGTCGCGGAGAGGTCTGCCGACGCGAGCAGGCGGCCGGCGTGGCGTCGCAGCGCGTGCCAGTACTGCCAGCGGTCCGCGAGGTATTGCCGCGCGATCGTGCGCAGCCAGCCCGCGAACTCCGCGTCGCTCCGGTACTCGAACGTCGACTCGCGCTCGATCGCGCGCAGCACGATGCCCGACACGAGATCGTCGACGCTCTCGCGCGCGAGCAGGCGGCCGGCTTCGTGCTCGACCCACCGGCGCACCGAAGGTCGTTCCCGCTCGACCAGCTCGCGGAGGGTCGGTGTCATCGCGGCCGGATTGTCCCTTCCGCCTCCGCCCGGCGCCAGCCGGGCCTCACTTGCCGGGCGGCGCGCGCCGGTGCGCGGCGAGCCGGAAGCCGTAGAGCGCGAAGCACGCGCTCGGGTCGGTCTCGTGGTGCCCGTCGAGCCGGAAGACCTCCGGGTCGTTCACGACGAACGCGCCCGACTTCGTGCGGCTCCGGTTCGGTTCGAAGGACGCGGTCCTCACCCACTCCATCACGCCGCCCGCGAAGTCGAACGCGCCGTACGGCGACTCGTCGATCGGGAAGCGGAACGACGGCTCGAGGTAGGAGACCGCGTGTGCGAACCGCGACTTCACCCAACCCGCGACGAACGTGTTGCCGAACGGGTAGAGGCGTCCGTCGGCCCCGCGCGCGGCCTTCTCCCATTCGTCCTCCGTCGCAAGTGCGTAGGCGAACGGATCCCCGCGCGCCGCGGCGCGCGCGTCGAACCACGCGGCGAACGCCTCGGCGTCGTAGCGCGACACGCTGCACACCGGCCGGCCCGCGAGGCGCGGCGGAGGGACGCGGTGCCCCGCGTCGTCGAGGTTCCAGTAACCGCCGGTGCGCGCATTCACCTCGTCGCGCGGGACGCGGATCGGCGCGTCCGATGCCTCGATCTCCGCGAGCGTCGCCGGGTCGGCGAGGTACTCGGCGTACTCCTCCGCCGACACCTCGCGCTCCGCGATCCAGTAGGTCGGCAGCGCGCGGTCCTCGGTGTCCTTCGGGAACGGCGCCTTCGGATCGCCGCCGAACCGCGCGCGTCCGGCCGGCACCGCGACGAAACCGGGAGGCCCGGGCTCGCACACGTCGACGTGAACCTCCGCTGCCGCGCCGCGCTCGACGACGAACGGCGCGCGGACGCTCCGGGCCTCCGCTCCGTTCCCGACGGTGACGAGCGCCACGTACGAGCCGGGCGGAAGCTCCTCCTCCACGAGCGGCGTCGCGCCGAGCGCCGCTTCCGCGAGCCGGCCGAGCGGCGCGCGCGTGAGTCGCGTCTCGACGCCCGCGGCGAGCTCGATCGTGCGCCGTCCCGATGCGTCGATCGCGGTGACGACGACGCCGCCCGCGCGGACCAGCGCGTCGGGCGAGACGACGAACCGCTCCAGGTCCTCGAGCGATGCGAACTCCGCGTCGACCGCGCCGGAGCGACCCTCGAAGGTGCACGCGACCGGTCCTGCGCGCGGCATCCCGCCGACCTCCAGTACATGCGGTCCGTCGACGTCCCGGCCGCCCGCGCGAACGAGCCGATCGCCGCGCGCGATCGGCGGACGATCCGCGCCGGCGAACGGCCCGGGCCCGATCGGCCGCCCGAGCAGCTCGACGATGACGTCGTCTTGCAGGAGGCCGCTGTTCGCGTCGGCGCGCGTCACGCGCAACGCGGTCGAACCCGGCGCCAGAGCGGAGCTCTTGCCGGACTTCGGGACCGGCACGAGCCTCGGCTCTCCGTCGGGCAGGAGTTCGGACTGGCTGCGGTAACGGAACAAGTGGACGCTCGCCCCCGGAGGATCGCTCGTGATCGCGACGCGGCCGAGTCCGAGCAGCTCGCGCCCGTGGATCCGCTCCGCGTCGAGCGCCAGCACGCTCGCGGCGAGGCGCTCTGCTTCGCGCTCGCGTCCGCCCGCAAGCGCTTCGCGCCAGGAGTCGAGCAGCACCTCCGCGAGGGCCGCGCGCGCGTCGCGGTCGTCCGGGTCGAGAGTGCGCGCTTCGGTCAGCTTCCCGAGTACGGCAGCGCGCAACTGCGGCAGCTCGTCGGCGCCGGCGTCGGCCGTCACGAGGGAGCGGACCAGCGCGGCTTCCTCTTGCGGCGAGAGCATCGCCTCGAGGTTTTTCAGTCGGAGCGCGTTCCGCTCTTCCTGGTTCGCCGCGACGCGATCGCGCTCGGCGCGGGCCGCCGAAAACTCCGCGCGCGCTCCGGCGACCAGCGCGGCGACGCGCGCCGCGGTGCGCCGTTGCGCGAGCTCCGATGCGCGGCGCAAGAGCGACGCGTCCGCGGGCGCCGCGACGAGCGCGCGTTCCACCGCGGCGAGCGCAGCGTCCCAGTCGCCGGATGCGGCGGCGGTCTCCGAGCGCTCGAGCTCCGCGCTCACGGCGCGGCGACGCGTCGCCTCACGTCCGATCAGCACTCCGACCGCGACGACGACGAACGCGAGCGCGGCGAGCGCCGCGGGCATCGCGCCGCGCCGCCGGCGCAGCGCGCGCACGATGCGCCTCGTGAGGCGCGGGGGCCGGGCGAGGACCGGTTTCAGCTCGAGGAGCCGGCGCAGGTCGGCGGAGAACTCGGCCGCGCCGGCGTAGCGCCGCGCGGGGTCCTTCTCGAGCGCCTTCAGGATCACCGTTTCGAGATCGCGCGAGAGCGATCGATTCCACTGGCGCGGCGACGGCGGCGGAGCGTTCAGGATCGCGTTCAGCACCGCTTCGGGCGTGCCGCCCGCGAACGGGAGCCTCCCCGTCACGCATTGGTACAGCGTGGCGCCGAGCGACCAGAC
>CAZOLL010000343.1:0-5071 GCA_964580365.1 uncultured Phycisphaeraceae bacterium | reverse complement strand
CGCACGCTCGCGTTCGTCGCCGCATTTCGCGGCGCGTTCCTCCGCAGTCGGAGCGAGGCGCGCAAGAACCGCGCGCGCCTTCTCGAGGTCCTCCTCCTGCCAGACCGGGTGGCAATTCGTCAGCGCCTCGCCCCAGTACGCGAGCGCGAAGCTCGGCGCGGCCGCCTGCGCCTCGCGGAAGGACTCGGCGGCGTCGACGTACTCGAAGCTGTGCAGGAGGAGCATCCCGCGGATGAACGCGGACTGCGCGGCGCTCGGCCCCGTGTTCGGGAAGTCGATCTTGCCGAGCGAGTCGGGTGCGCTCGGCGACGCGGCGTGCGCGCCAGCGCCGTCGACCGTGGCGGACGTCGGAGCATTGCAGCCGGACCCGAGGAACGATGCGAGGACGAGCAGAGCGGCGATCGGAGCGTGTCGCATGGGCGACGAGGATAGCGGCGCTCCGCCTCGGCGGTCCCCGCGTCGGAGCGACCGATTGCTCCCTTCAAAGCGATCTTCCGCACCCGTCAAAGCGAGCGCTTGCTCGACACGACGACGTTCGCGAGGAGCAAACCGCACACGATCACGGTCGCGGTCGCGATCATCCGGAACACGAGGTCGACGCCCGACACGGCGTCGTGCTCGAGGAACGACGACACGCCGCGGAAACCGATGCTGCCGGGGACGAGGACGAGCAGGCCCGGCACCGCGGTGATCGCGGACGGCGCGCGGCGCACGCGCGCGAGCAGGTTGCTGCCGACGCCGAGAGCGAACGCGCCGATGCCGGCGCCGAGCAGAGGGTCCGACAGATCCGCGCCGATGCGCGTGCCGGAGAACGCGACCGCGCTCGCGAGGACGATCCAGGCCAAGTCGACGTGACGCGCCTGGAACAGCACCTTGAACGCGAGCGGCGCGACCGCGAGCGCGATCCACTCGGCGCCGGCCGGCGGCGGAGCGGCGCCGCGCGCGGCGGCGAGTCCGTGGAACGCGACGCTGCCGATCGCCGTGCCGCAGCCGAGCAGCATCATCGTCGTCACCGCGCCGCCGAAGCGCGCCGTTCCCGAAGACAGGTGGCCCGACGCCAGCTCGTTGAGCGCGAGCGTCAGCGTGTACCCGGGAACGAGCACGATGATCGCCGCGAGCGTGACGACGTCGCTGCCGATCTCCGGCGCGAGCCGGTGCGCGATGCACGCGAGCGCAGCGGCCAGCGCCGCCGCGAGCACCTCGAACAACCGCGCGATGCGCTCGCTGCGCGCGGTCGCGAGGTGGAGCATGCCGACGAGGAGGCCGATCGCCGCCGACGCCGCGACCTCGCGCAGGCTCGCGTGGAAGAGCGCGGCGCTCGCCGCGGAAGCGAGCCCGAACGCCGCCGCAGTCGCGGCGCCGCCGTGAGGGGGCGGCTCGTGTTCGAGCGCGGCGATCCGCGCGCGCGCCGCGGCGAGGTCGCTGCCGCCGCAGACGAACGCATCGATCAGGTCGGACAGCTCCGCGACGCGCGCGAGCGACACCGATCCGGGCTGCACGCGGATCAGGCGCGAACGCTGCGCGATCAACGGGCCGAACCCGATCGTGAGGCCGGTCGGCGTGCTGAACACCGCGAGCTCGACGCCGAGCCGCCTGCCGACACGCAGGAGCGCGTCCTCGATGCGGTACGCCGGCATCCCGTAGCGATGCAGCGCCTGCGCGACGTCGAGCACGAACTGCTCGATGTCCTCGTCGACGACTCGGGTCGCGGCTCGCTCGGATTCCACGGACGCCTCGCGCGGGAGGGGAACCCGGTATTGTCGCGGCGCCCGACCGCGGGCGGATCGCGAAAGTACCGGGAGGAGCGCGGAATGATCGCGGAGGACCGGCTGTGACTCGATTGCCGCCGCGCCCGGTGATCGCGCTGGTCACCGCGCTCGTCGCCGTTGCCGGGTGCGCGCGGCCGGCGCCGAACGCGACGAACGCGCCGGCCGCGCCGCCGCGTACTTCGGAATCGCTCCCCGCCGCCGATGCGCTGTTCCACCAGGACCCGCGCTGGCTGGGCGCCGACGCGGCGCTCTCGATCCCGCTCGCCGCCGACCGCACGCTCTGGCTGTTCGGCGACACGTTCGTCGCGACGTCCGCCGCGCGCGTGCGCAACGAGTCGACGATGGTGCGCAACTCGGTCGCGGTGCAACGTGGGCTCGACCCGCTCGACGCGACGATGGAGTTCGCGTGGGGCGCGGAGAAGAACGGCGTTCCGACGTCGTTCTTCGCGGAGGACGGGGAGCGCTGGTATTGGCCGGGCCACGGCGCGCGGCTGGACGACGTGCCGGGACGTCCGCTCGTCGTGTTCCTCTTCGTGCTCGTCGGGACACCGGGGGTCGGACTCGGGTTCGCTCCCGACGGGGCCGCGCTCGCGGTGATCGACCAACCGGACCGCCCGCTCGCAGAGTGGCGGCCGCGCATCGTCCCGATCCCGCGCTGCGCGTTCGACGCGCTGCCGGCGACGGCCGTGGTGCGCGACGGACCGTTCGTCGTCGGCCTCGCGATCCGCCAGGCCGGCGTCCACGCGGGCACGCTGGTTCGCCACCGCGCCGATGCTCTCGCGCGCGGCGACGTGTCGGGCGCGCAGTGGTGGGCGGGCGACGCGCGCGACTGGATCGAGGAGTCCGCGCTCGGTGTCGGCGGGCCCGCGTTCGTGATCGACGACGCCGGCGCCGAGTGCTCGCTCCATCGTGACGCACGCGGCCGGTTCGTCCACGTCGCGAGCTACGGGTTCGGCGCCTCGACGATCGGCCTGCGCACCGCGCCCGCGCTCACCGGGCCGTGGACCGCGCCGGTCACCGTGTTCCGTCCACCCGAATCGGACGCGCCGCGTCCGTTCGTCTACGCCGCGAAGGCGCACCCCGAGCTCGACGCAGGAGCGCCCGGCGCGTTGCTCGTCACGTATGCGTCGAACGCGTTCGAGTTCGGCGATCTCTTCACGGAGTCGGGACGCCGCGACCTGTACTGGCCGCGCTTCGTGCGCATCCACGCCGGCGATTGACGCGCGACGTCGCCCACGCCCGATGAACGAGTCGGAGCGGCCGCGACTCTGCGGCCGACTCTCGCGTCGAAGGCATCGGGATGTCGCCCTCGCTTGCTCGATCGCTCTGTGCACTCGTTCGCGCCGCCGTCGCGAACCTCGCCGCGCGCGCGATCGTCGCCGCGGAACCCGACGGCTTCTGGGTCGCCGCGTGGGGCGTGGAGGAGGATCTCCCCGACTTCGTCACGCTCGCGACGATCTCGAACTTCGATCCGCCGCGGCGCCTCGTGCTCTCCGACGACCGCTACCGCTCGAAGGACGGCCCGCTGCCGTTCGCCGCCGACTTCACCGTCACGTTCTCGCTCGAGCCGAAGGTCGGCGGCACGCAGCTCGTCGTCACCCAGTCCGGCTTCCCGAAGGACGCGTGCGCCGACCTCTTCCTGACCGGCTGCATCAAAGGGTGGCACGACACGCTGAAGTCGATCCAGCGACACGTGGAGGAGGCGTGCAGTCGGCGTCACGGGCTCGGAAGAGACTCCACAACGATCTACTGAATTCGATCTTGCGCCGTGTGGAACGATCGATACAGTTCGCCGCATGGCGCGCGGCAACACCCGTGACTCGATCCTCGGAGCGGCGCAGCGGCTGATCCACGAGCGCGGCTTCGCGGCGACCGGCATGTCCGACATCCTCGAGGCCAGCGGGGCCGGCAGCAGCAGCGTCTACCACCACTACCGCGGCAAAGAGCAACTTCTCGCCACCGTCCTCGACGACCTGAAGGCGCGCTACCGCGAGGAGATCCTCGACCCCGCGCGCACCGCGTCCGACGACCCGGTCGAGCGCGTGTTCGCGATCCTCGCGTTCTACCGGAGCTTCCTCACCGCGAGCGGATGCACGCTCGGCTGTCCCGTCGGCAACCTCGCGGGCGAGATCGCCGACACGCACCCGAAGCTCCGCGCGCGCCTCGAGGATCTGTTCACGACGTGGCGCGACGGCGTCGCCGATTGCCTGCGACCCGTCGCCGCGCGACTGCCGCGCGGGCTCACGCCCGACGATCTCGCGATCTTCGTGCTCGCGGTGATGGAGGGAGCCGTCATGCAGGCCCGCGTGAAGAAGGACATCGCCCCGTTCGATCGCGCGGTTGCGGTCCTGCGCGATCACTTCGACCGCTTGCTGGGCCCGCCGCAGAAGGAGCCGTCATGATCTTCCGCACGATCGTCGCCGCAGTCGCCGCCGTCCTCTTCGCCGGCGGTGATCCGCCGCCGCGCGCATTCACGCTGTCCGCGGAGATCGAGGCGCCGCGCTCCGAACTGTTCCGCCTCTGGACGACGACGGAGGGCGCGCGCGTCGTGTTCCCCGGCGCCGACGCGCGCGTCGAGGGGAAGATCGGCGGCGCGTTCACGATCGCGTTCGCGCCGGAGATCGATCCGAAGGGAGACTCGCTCGGCTCGAACGGATGCACGATCAAGGATCTCGTCGAGAACGAGCGCCTCGTCTTCGAGTGGCGCGGCAAGCCCGACATGCCGGTGATGAACACGAAGCCGTTCCCGACGGCGGTCACGCTCGAGTTCTCGGACGCCGGGCAAGGTCGGACGAAGCTCACGCTCACGCACTCCGGTTTCGGCGACGGCGCCGAGTGGGACCGCGCGCGCGAGTACTTCCACGGCGCGTGGCAGTGGGTTCTCGACGGGCTCGTGTCGCGGTTCGCGACGATGCCGAAGTTCCCGGCCGAGATGCGCGAGCGCGCGCCGACCACGCTGTTCGTCGTCGAGCTCGCGCCGGGCCCGAAGTGGGTCGCGGGCCAACCGCCGCAGGCGCAGCCGCGGATCATGAACCACGCAGCGTACGTGCTCGACCGGATCCAGAGCGGCCAGGTGCTGATGGGGGGCCGCATCGGCGCGGACCACGGCCTCGCGATCGCGCGCGTCGCGGACCAGGCGCGGGCGGAGCGGTTGTTCGCCGCCGACCCCGCGGTGCTGGCGGGGACGTTCACGTTCACCGTCCGGCCGTGGAGCGCGATCCTGCCGAAGGCGCTGGAGACCGCGGGCGACGCCGCGCATTGAGAGCCGCGCGGCGAGCGTCCCGCCCCGCGGGACTCTCGCT
>CAZOLL010000342.1:0-5073 GCA_964580365.1 uncultured Phycisphaeraceae bacterium | reverse complement strand
GCCGTCCTGTTCGAGGCGATCCTCGCCCTCGACCCGGGCCGCAGCGACGTGAAGAAGGAGCTGGTCAAGCTCAAGAAGAAGCGCGCGCGCAAGTCGCTCCACCTGATGATCCTCGTCGCTGCGATGATTCCGGTGGTCGTCTGGGGTGCGTGGCGCTTCGTCGCGCGGTTCGGCCAGCAGCGCCTGCGCGGCCGCTTCGACGCCGTCGCTGCGTTGCTCGACAAGGGCGAGCCGCGACTCGCCGCGAGCGCCGTCACCGAGCTGCTCGAGGAAATCAAGGACGACGACCTGCGCGACGAGGCGCAGCGCCTGCTGGCGACCGCGGAAGCGCGCATCGAGAACGAGCGGCAGCAGAAGAACTCCGCCGACAAGCAGGCCGCACTCGCGAGCCTCCCGAAACTCGGTGACGCGATCGACGACGGCCAATTCGCGGACGCGCTGTCCGGCCTCCGCGCGATCGCCGACGAGCAGACCGACGAGGACGTCACGCGCGCGTGCGCGGTAAAGCTGCTCGCCCTTCAGCGCCGTCTCGAGGTGGAGGCGGACACGCTCACCAAACTCGCGGCGACGATCACCGTGCCGGAGTCCGACTCCGACCTGGTCGCCGCGCGCAGCAAGTACCTCGTGCCGTTCTCGGACGCGCGCGTGGAATCGTTCAGGAAGCTCGCGGACCTCTTGTCGCGGCCGCGCGAGAACGAAGTCGACCTCGCCAAGAACTCGACCACGATCATGGCGGCGATCAGCCGCTCGCGCGGCGCGGTCGCGGAGATCAAGGCGCGCCTCGAACGCAACGGCGAGCTGACCAGGCTCTCCGGCGACTACGAGCGCATTCTCGACGCAGAGCGACGCGGCGACTTCGCCGCCGCCGCAGAGGGGTACGCGGCGTTGAAGCGCTCCTACGGCGAGGGCCCGCTCTCCGGTTTCTTCGCGAAGAAACAGCGCGCGGTGGAACTCGCGCGCGATGCAGCGAAGCAGGCGCGCGCGCGATACGACGCCGGCGACTACGCCGGCATGCGTCAGTCCATCGAGGACGTCGCTGCGATGCTCGGCGACGTCGACGTGTACTCGACGATCGGGCACCCGGTGGCGCTGCGCTCGATGCCGCCCGGCGCGACGGTGAAAGTCGACGGCGACTCGCTCGGTGCGACGCCGTTGCTCGCGTGGGTGAAGGGCGACCGTCCGCTCTCGATCACGATCGAAGCGCCCGGGTATCGCGCGCTCGACGCGGATCTCACCGCGAAAGACGGCCCCGAGGTCATGCTCGAGCTGCCGCGCGAGAGCCGCTTCGACGTCACGATCCCGGCGCGCGCGGAGTCCGGCGCCGCGGTCACGACGACGGAGATCCTGGTCGGCGCCCGTGACGGCGTGCTCTACCGCGTCGACCGCAAGACCGGCACGAAGACGGGACAGGTCCCGCTCGACTCGATCGGCGGCGCCGCGTTCGCCCCGTTCGTCGTCGGCGATTCGGTCGTGATGGTGCTCGCGGAAGGCGCGGTGGTCGGCGTCTCGCGCACCCGGTTCGCGAAGCGCTTCAAGCTCGACCTCGGCGCGCGTCCGGCCGGCGCGACAGTCGGCGCGGACGGCGCGCTGTGGGTGGCGACCGTCGACGGCCGACTGCACCACGTCGACATGCACGCGGGCACGACCCGCGTGGTCGCGACGCTCGAGGGCGCGCCGACGTGCGCGCCCGCCGTGATCGGCTCGGTAGTCGCGATCGGCGATTCGCAGGGCCGCGTCACCGGCTTCTCGAAGGACGACGGCGCGACGCGCTTCCAGACGGCGGCACACGGCCAGCCGGTGGTCGGGGTGGTGGCGAGCGACGGGCTCTTCGTCGCCGCGGACGACGGCGGGCGGGTGTTCGCACTCGACCCGTCCGGCGACTCACGCTGGGACCAGAAGCTCGACGACGCCGTCGCGACGACGCCGGTGGCCGGCGACGGCCTCGTGATCGTCGCCGCGGGCAAGTCGGCGTTCGTGCTCGACGCGCACGACGGCTCGCGCCGCGTGTCGGCAACCGCTCCGGACTGGATCACGTCACCGCCCGTCCTCGCCGGCGGTCGCTTGTACGCGGCCGATCGCGCCGGCGGGTTCAACGCCTTCGACGGCGCGTCGGGACAGCCGCAGTTCCGCCACCGCCTGCGCGGCCTGATGACGGCGGCGCCGCTCGTGCTTCCGGAAGGCGTGCTCCTGATCACCGACAAGGGACAGGTGACGCTGATCGGATCGTGACCCGGCTTCGCGCGCCTCGACTCCGGTTCCTTCAGTTCCAAGAACCCGCTGGACGATGCTGAACGTCTCAAAGGAGACCGACATGGACTCGACGCCCTCGAACGCGCCCGCCTCGAAGGGTCGCATCGCCGCCGTCCTCGCGCTCGCGATCGCGACGGTCGCGGCGTACCCCGCCGATGCTCGCGCCGACGGCTCCGCCGAGAAGCTCGCCGCGAAGGCGCTGCGCAAGGACCAGGTCGCCGCGTTCGTGAAGTTCAAGAAGGCCGTGAACACGGCGGAAGACGCCTGCCGCGCCGACGTGAAGGCGATCGAGAAGCAGCTCTCCGACGGCGCCGGCGGCTCCGAGTCCGCGGACGCGCTGTTCCAGGCGCTGGTCACGATGCAGACCGCGATGAGCGATCAGCTCGCGGCCACGATGGACGAGCAGGCGTCGGCCGCGGTCACGGCGCTCTCGACGCTCGACCCGGAGACCGAAGGCGTCTACCCAAACGTGTTCTACCCCGGCGATCGCACCGACACCGCCGGCTTCGAGGACGCGGTCGACGAGCAGATCGCCAAGACCTACCGCCGCTTGAAGAAGCACCTCGCGCACGCGGTCGACACCTTCGACGCCGCGGGTGTGAACCTTTCGTTCCGCATCGCGCCGCCGCGGCGTCCGGCGCGCATCTGGTTCTCCAGCGCGTTCGACTCGTTCCCGGTGCACCAGCCGACGATCGACCTGGTCGTCGCGTGGAGCGCCGCCGACGCGACCGCCGACGGCCAGATCCGCGCCGCGGGCGCCGCCGACTCGTGGGCCGGCATCGCCGACGACGTGATCGTGGTCGCGAGCTTCCTGCTCGACCAGCCGTTCGAGACCGTGACGCCGGCCGCGGGCCGCTGGGTCGCCGACTTCGACCTGGCGACGTTCGCCGAGGGCGTGTGGCTGGTGGGCGCGACGCAGAACAGCTCGCTGCCGGTCGACATGACGATCGGCGTGCGCTGACCCCACGCTTCGCCGCCGCGAAGCCGAGCGCTAGAACCGCGGCGTGACGCCGCCCGAAGCGAACCTCCCGCGCTACGCGCGCGAACGCGAGTTCCCTCCGTACCGCTACCGGCCCGGGCGCTCGCCGCACCCGACGCGCGACCCGCGCGGGCATTCGCACGCGCGCGCGCCGCACGACGTCGCCGAGTTCACCGTCGACTCCGGCCGCGACCACGCGGACTTCCGGTTCGGCGTCGACCTCTACAACCACGGTTTCTTCTGGGAAGCGCACGAGGCGTTCGAGGACCTCTGGCGCGAGTCGCCCGCGCGGAGCCGCGAGCGCAGCCTCCTGCAGGGTCTGATCCAGGCGGCCGCCGCGCAGTTGAAGGACGAGCTCGGCGACGCGCGCGGCGCGCGGCGGCTCTTGCAGCTCGCGTCCGAGAAGCTCGCGCGCGTCGCGCCGCGCTGCGCGTCGATCGACGTCGACGCGTTCGTCGCGCGGCTCACCGCCGACCTGGTCGACTCAGGTCCATTCGCGGTGCTGCGGCTCGACGCGTGAGCCGGTCATCGGCACGAAGCGCACGGGGTAGAGCGTCTCGCGCCGCACGCCCTCGTGGAAGCGCGTGAACAGCTCGAGCTGCTGTCGATCCGTGCCGATCGGCGCGATCAGGCGTCCGCCTTCCGCGAGCTGCGCGAGCAGCGGCGCGGGCAACGCGGCGGGCGCCGCGGCGAGCACGATCGCGTCGAACGGCGCGCGCTCTGGGATGCCCTGCGCGCCGTCGCCGAGCCGACAGCGCACGCGGTAGCCGAGCGACTCGAGTCGCGCGCGACCGGACTCGAACAGCTCCGGCACCACCTCGATCGAATCGACGTCCATCCCCATCGCGGCGAGCACCGCGGCCTGGTACCCGGACCCGGTTCCCACGTCGAGCACGCGCGCGCCGGGCGCGAGCGCGAGCCGCTCGAGCATCGCCGCGACGACGAACGGCTGCGAGATCGTCTGCCCGTGACCGACGGGAAGCGGATGGTCGCCGTAGGCATCCTCGAGCGGGACGTCCGGAACGAAGAGGTGGCGCGGCACGGAGCGCATCGCGGCGAGGACGCGCGCGTCGGAAACGCCGCGCGCGGCGATCTGCCGTTCGACCATGGCCGCGCGCAGGCTCGCCGCCCGTGCGGAATCGGACGCGCTCATCCCGTGACCTCGTGACCTCGCGCGGACCCCGAGGGAGGTCAGTCTAAGGGACCCGGTTCTTCTGGATCACGACGTAGACGTTCGGGCCGCGCACGAGGCCGACGGCGTGTCCGTGCCGCCGCGCGTCGGTGCGATCGAGGATCCGCGCCAGCTCCTTCTTCTTGCGGTAGCACGGCGCCCAGTCGAGCCACGTCTCGAGGACGATGCGGTCGCGGTCGGTGAGGTCGCCGTCGTAGTGCGCGATCACGAGTTGCCCGCCCGGCACGAGCCGGCCGAACAGCGCGTCGATCGAGCGGCGCAGGTCCTCGTCGCCGAGGCGGTCGCAGAGGTAAGGGGAGTAGGCGAAGTCCAGGTCGGCGAGCACGTCGAGCGGAGCCGCCGGCGGCACGCAGAGGAACTCGCGCGGCGCGCTTTGGTGCCACGTGACGGCGGGGTGCCGCGCGGCCTCGCTGCCCGGCGGCGCGGCGTCGATCAGCACTCCGGCCGCGGGCGGGGCGTTCGGGCGCCGCTCGTCTAGGACGTCTAGCGCCTCCGGCAGCGGCCCCGCGCCGAACGCGAGGATGCGCACCGGGCGATCGGCCGGCGCGTTCGCGAGCTGCAGGCGCAGCTCGCGGTGGAAGAAGCGGCGGCGCGCGCGCAGCGCCGCGAGCGCCGGCGTCGCGAGCAACCACCGATCGAAGCGCTCGGCTTC
>CAZOLL010000341.1:4870-5096 GCA_964580365.1 uncultured Phycisphaeraceae bacterium | reverse complement strand
GAAGAAGGACGTGATCGAGTTCCGCGACAAGGACGTCGAGCGCGCGTTCGTCCGCCAGGTGCAGCTCTCGCGGCTCGACGTCGCGCCGGCGCTGCGCGACCGGCTCGCGCGCCTCGGCATCGTGCTGCTCGGCCAGTTCGCCGACCTGCCCGAGGCCGGCGTCCGCGCGCGCTTCGGCGACGACGCGCTGCGGCTCCACCGGCTCGCGAACGACAAGAGCGTCGAT
>CAZOLL010000341.1:0-4860 GCA_964580365.1 uncultured Phycisphaeraceae bacterium | reverse complement strand
CCGCCCGTCGCCGCTCGCCGAGCCGCTCGAACGCCGGCTGATCTTCGACATGCCGGTCGACGACGCCACGTCGCTGCTCTTCTTCCTGAAGCAGATGCTCGCCGAGCTGCTCGACCAGCTCGCCGCGAAGGACTCCGCGCTCGCGGAGTTCTCGCTGCACCTGCGGCTCGAGCGCGCGACCTCCGACGTCACCGCCGTGCTGAAGCCCGCGACGCCGACGCTCGACCTCATGCTGCTCCTGCAGCTCGCGACGCTCCACTTCGAGCGCGCCGTCCCCGCTGCACAGAAGAGCGGCAAGCAAGGCGTCGAGGAGTTCGGCGTCACCGCGAAGGGAGCGCCGGCCGCGCGCGAGCAGCTCGAGCTCTACCGCGAGCACCCGACGCGCGACCTCGCCGCCGCGAACCGCGCACTCGCGCTGGTAAGAAGCCGCTTCGGCGACGAATCCGTGCGCCGCACGCTCTTGCGCGACGCCCATCTCCCCGAGGCGTCGTTCCGCTTCGCGCCGCTCACGAACCTCGCGTTCCCAAAACCAGAAGCCGTGCTCGAGCGCCGCGTCATCCGCCGCGTGTACACGACGCCGATCCCGCTCTCCCCGCCGGTGCGCAACCCGCACGACGACGGCTGGCTGGTGCACGACCTGAAGCAGGGCCCCGTGGTGAAGACCGACGGCCCGTACGTCGTCTGCGGAGGCTGGTGGGTGCGCGAGGTGCACCGTGAGTACAGCTTCGTGCACACGATGAGCGGGGATGTGCTCTGGGTGTTCTTCGATCGGAAGAAGAGGGGGTGGTACCTCCACGGGAGGCTCGAGTGAGGGGAGGCGCACTCATTTCCAGGCTCGGGCTCCATCCCAGGCTCGGGCCCTTACCACCATTTCGGGCTCTTCCCCGGGCCCAGGCCCGGGCTCCGGCCCAGGCTCCGGCTCGGGCCCGGGCCCAGCCTCGCACCCGTTCATCCACCTCCCGATGACGCCTGTGTATTGCCCCCTCTGGGTCAAATCGAACTTCTCCTTCCTCGAAGGGGCGAGCCACCCCGACGAGCTCGTCTCCTCCGCGCGCGCGCTCGGCCTCTCCGGTCTCGCGCTGACGGATCGCGACGGCGTGTACGGCGTGGTGCAGGCGCATCTCGCCGTGCGCGAGGCGGGGCTTCCACTCGCGATCGGCGCACAGGTCACCGTTGCAGACGGCAGCAGTGAGTTCGTCGTCCTGCTGCTCGCGCAGGATCGCGCCGGCTACGCGAACCTCTGCCGCCTCCTCACGAAAGGGCGGCTGCGCTCGACGAAGGGCAGCTCGAGCGTGACGTGGGACGAAGTGTGCGCGCACTCCTCGGGCCTGCTCGCGCTCACCGGCGGCGCGCGGAGCCCGCTCACGCACGCGGCCGAGCCGCGCGCCGCGCTCGATGCCCTGAAGTCCGCGTTTTCCGATCGTCTCTACGCGCTGCTCGTGCGGCACCGCTCCGCCGACGAAGTGCGCGGCGAGCTGCGCCTGCGCCGCCGCGCCACGCGGCTCGCGCTGCCGCTCGTCGCCGCGAACGAGGTGCTCTACCACGCGCCCGAGCGAAGAGCGCTGCAGGACGTCGTGACCTGCATCCGCAACAAGACGCGCCTGTCGTCCGCGGGCCGCCTCTTGAAACCGAACGCGAACCACGCGCTGTTCTCGCCGCTCGCGTTCGAGCAGCTCTTCGCCGACGAGCCCGCCGCGGTCGCGCGCACGCTCGAAGTGCGCGAGCGCTGCACGTTCGCGCTCGACCAACTGCGCTACCGCTACCCGTCCGAGAGGCTCCCCGACGGCACGACGACGGCGGAGCACCTGCGGAACCTCACGTTCGAAGGCGCCTCCGGCCGCTACCGCTGTGCGCGCGAAGACCTGCCGCGGGACGTCGTGCAGCAGCTCGACCGCGAGCTCGCGCTCATCGAAGACCTCGACTACGGCGGGTACTTCCTCACCATGCACGAGATCGTCGTGTACTGCCGCCAGCAGGGCATCCTCTGCCAGGGTCGCGGCTCGGCGGCGAACTCGGCGGTCTGCTACTGCCTCGGCATCACCGCCGTCGATCCCGTGCGCATGAAGTTCCTGTTCGAGCGCTTCCTCTCGAAGGAGCGCCACGAGCCGCCGGACATCGACCTCGACATCGAGCACGAGCGGCGCGAGGAGGTGATCCAGCAGGTCTACGCGAAGTACGGCCGCGACAAGGCGGCCATGGTCGCGAACGTGATCCGCTACCGCCCGCGCTCCGCGATCCGCGACGTCGGCAAGGCGCTCGGCCTCGAGGAGATCCAGCTCGACCGCATCGCGAAGGTGCTCTCGCACTGGGGCGACGTCGATGCGAAAGCGCTCGCCGCCGCGGGCCTCGACCTCTCGCAGCCCGAGAACGCGCCGGCGCACCATCTGATCAAGCTGGCGAACGAGCTGCTCGACGCGCCGCGCCACCTCTCCATCCATCCCGGCGGCTTCCTGCTCGGCCACGAGCCGGTGCACGACATCGTCCCCATCGAGAACGCGTCGATGGAGGCGCGCTCGGTGATCCAGTGGGACAAGGACGACCTCGAGAACATGAACCTGTTCAAGGTCGACCTGCTCGCGCTCGGCTCGCTCACGCAGCTGCATCGCGCGTTCGACCTGCTGAAGCGCCACCGCGGCAAAGACCTCTCGATGGCGACGATCCCCGCCGAGGACGCGGCGACGTTCGACCAGATCGGCAAGGGCGACACGCTCGGCGTGTTCCAGATCGAGAGCCGTGCGCAGATGGCGATGCTCCCGCGCCTTCGGCCGCGCAACTTCTACGACGTCGTGATCGAGGTCAGCATCGTGCGGCCCGGCCCGATCTCGGGCGGCATGGTGCACCCCTACCTGCGGCGGCGGCGCGGCGAGGAGAAGGTCGTCTACCCGCACCCGTCGCTCGAGCCGGTGCTCGAGCGCACGCTCGGCGTGCCGTTGTTCCAAGAGCAGGTGATGAAGCTCGCGATCGTCGCGGCGGACTACACGCCCGGCGAGGCCGACCAACTGCGCCGCGACATGGCCGCGTGGCGCAAGACCGGCCGCATCGAGCAGCACCACCACCGCCTCGTCTCGCGCATGTCCGCGAAAGGCATCGCCCCCGAGTTCGCCGAGCGCGTGTTCGAGCAGATCCGCGGGTTCGGCGAGTACGGGTTTCCGGAATGCGTCGTCGGCGCCACGCGCGTGATCGACGCGGACACCGGCGCTTGGGTCCGCATCGACGACGTCGTCACCGGGCGTGTGCCGTTGCGAAGAACGCTGACGTGCAGCCGCGAGCTCCGGATCGAGCCCCGCCGCGTGATCGCGGCAAGACGAAGCGGACGCAAGTCGGTCTTCCGTCTTCGAACCGCTCTCGGCCATGAGATCGAAGCGACGGCGAACCACCCGTTTCTCACTCTCCAGGGCTGGACACCGCTCAGCGACCTGAGAGTCGGAGGCGCGGTCGCGGTCGCGCGCACGATCCCCGCATCAGGCCGCAAGCGTTGGCCGCGCCATCAAGTCATCGTGCTCGCGGACCTGATCGCCGAAGGGAACCTCTGCCACCCGAATACCTTCTACTTCTACACGCAGGATGAACGACATCGGGACGAGTTCGTCCGCATGGTCGAGCGCTTCGAGAACACCGAAGCTGTCGTTGCACGCCATCACGCATGCTTCAGCGTTCGCGTCCGGCGGATCGATCGATCGCATCAATCATGTGCCGTCACGTGGGCGAAGCAGCTGGATCTGTGGGGCCGTAATGCTCATGCGAAACACATTCCCGCTGAGGTCTTCGCACTTCGCCCGAACGATCAGGCCCTCTTCCTCGCGCGCCTTTGGGAAGGTGACGGCACCCTGTCCTCCCGCGGAGCTCACATCTCGTACGACACCGTTTCGCGGCGACTCGCGGACGATGTCCAACACATGCTGCTCCAGCTCGGGATCATCGCGCGCCGCTACGAGCGCAACCATCTTTACCGCGGTGGACGTGTTCGCAGCTTCGTGGTGACGATCACGGGTGCAGACAACCTGAGTCGCTTCGAACGGGTCATCGCCCGGCGCTTTCTCGGCGATGAGAAGCGACGTCGTGCGAAAGCGATGGCGAAGTCGAACCGCGCACGCATGTCGAAGGATGTCATTCCGACGGAGGTGCATGCGCTGATCCGTCGAGCGCGCGCGAACCGCGGAGCAACATGGCGATCCATCGGCAACGCGGCTCAGCTCGCAATGCGCGAGATCATGAGCCCGAGTCCCACCAAGCGCGGCTTTAGAAGGTGGGTCATCGCACGACTTGCGTCACACCTGCACTCGCCCGAGCTCGTGCGCCTCGCGACGTCCGACGTCTACTGGGATCGAATCGTCTCCATCGACCCGGCCGGGGAACAGGAGACGTATGACCTGTCGATCGACGGCAATCACAACTTCATCGCGAACGACTTCGTCGTGCACAACTCCCACGCCGCCAGCTTCGCGCTGATCGCCTACGCGGCGGCGTGGTTGCGCTGCCACGAGCCGGACGCGTTCACGTGCGCGCTGCTGAACGCGCAGCCGATGGGCTTCTACTCCGTCGCGACGATCGTGCAGGACGCGCAGCGGCACGGCGTCACGATCGCGCCAGTCGACGCGCTGGCGAGCGCGTGGGACGCGACGCTCGAGCCGCTCGCACTCGCGACCGGCCGCTTCGCGGTGCGCATGGGGCTGCGCTTCGTGAAGGGCTTCCCGCGCGCGGACGCCGATCGACTGATCGAGCGGCGGCGGCCGGTCGCGTCGCTCGACGCGCTCGTGCGGCAGGTCGACCTCGGCGAGGGCGCGTGGACGCGTCTGTCGGAAGCCGGCGCGCTCGAGCGCTTCACCGCCGGCGCGGGCGACAGCGGCCGGCGCCGCGCGC
>CAZOLL010000340.1:0-5107 GCA_964580365.1 uncultured Phycisphaeraceae bacterium | reverse complement strand
CGAGGTGGCGGCGCGGCAGCCAGAGGAGGAGATCCGCGACCGTGAGGGCGCCCGCCGCGGCGAGTGCGGCGGCGCGCGAGGGGCCGATACCCTTCAAGGAAGAGAGCGCGGTCTCCGGGCGGAGCGCGACCGACGCGTCTCGCGCGAGCTCGATCGCGGCGGCTGTGTCGCTCGTTCGGCCCACGGCGGCGGTAGGCTAGCGGCAACCTCGAGGAATGCGCCGATGATCCGCGTGGCGATGAACCTGCACCTGATCCTCATGACGTGCGTCGCGGCCGCGTTCGCCGCGCCGCGCGCGATGAACGCGGAGGACACGAAGCGTTCGCCCGCGCAGCAGGCGCTCGAGGAGAAACGCCAGAAGCTGCAGGCGGCCGAATCGTCGCTCGAGGCCGCGTATCTCCGGATGGAGCAGGCCTACCCAGAGCTCGTCGCGCGTCCGGCCGAGTTCGCCGACCAATGTGCGAAGGCGCTGAAGTCGGAAGCGGCCGAGCTCGCCGACCACTTGAAGAACGGCCAGAAGGGCAAGCCGCCGGCGCGCCCCATGCAGCTCACGATGGTGTGCGAAGCCCTGGGTCGGGCGCTGAAGCAGTCGCACGTCGATCCCGGCTTCCACGACTTGATCTGCGAGGACGCCGCGGACCCGTTGCTCGCCGTGCTGTCCGACCCGGCCCAACCCGGCGCCAGCGACGTGATCGCGGCGGCGATCACGAAAACCTTCGGCGCAGGCCGCGCGTTCGACAAGGTGTGGAACGAGGAGCTGTTCCGCAACGTGCTCGAGGCGAAGGACTATGCGCGCGTGCACGCCGAGTACCTCGCGGCGGGCGAGCAGGTCGAGCGCGAGAGGAACCCCGAGAAGTTCGACGCCGGCGGCCAGCGGCTCCCGCCCGGAATGGTGCTCGTGAAGGGTTCGTCCTTCGACGCCGGGCCGTATGACTCGTGGCCGCGGAAGGGCTTCGACAAGCGCGGCAAGAAGATCTCGCTGAAGCCGTTCTACATCGACCGCTTCGAGGTCACGAACGCGGACTACCGCAACTTCTATCGCACGCTGTCGCCGGATCTCGAGGCCGACCACCGGCCGTCCACTTGGGTCCCGCTCGCCGACGGCGGCTACGGTCCGCCGAAGGGGAAGGAGGACCACCCCGTCACGGGCGTCAACTTCAACGACGCGCTCGCCTACGCGGCGTGGGCGGGCAAACGGCTGCCGACCGAGGACGAATGGGAGGCCGCCGCGCGCGGCGCGAAGGGCCTCCTGTACCCGTGGGGCGACTCCTACGAAGCCGGCCGCGCGAACGATCGCAACGCGCACGTCGGCGAGACGTCGCGCGTCGGCGGCTACGAGACCGGCAACTCCCCGTTCGGTTGCTCGGACCTCGCGGGCAACGTCGAGGAGTGGACCGCGAGCGCGGAGGACGGCACCGTCGTGACCGAGGCGCTGAAGACGAACGCGATCCTCGTCGTCACGCGCGGCGGCAGTTTCTCGTCCGGCCCCGAGGGAGTGACGGCGACGTTCCGGTGGGTGTCGCCCGGTCTCTCGACGCGCAAGAACAACATCGGCTTCCGCTGCGCGCAGAGCGTCGGCAAGTGACGGCGTCGTCCTCCCGCGCGGTCTGGTACCTGCTCGGTCGCGGGCTCCTCGAGCTCGCCGCGCTGCCGTTCCACCTGATCGTGTTCCTGGTTCGGCGCCGCGCGATCCGCCGCGAGATCCGCGAGCTGCTGGAACGCGGCGCGTGACCGACGCGGCGCGGAGCCGTCTTCGCGCCTGGACGTTCCTCGCCGTCGCGTTCTGCTTCGTCCTGTCCTCGCTCTCGCTTGCGTTCGACGTCTCGGCGTTCCTGCGCGCGCGCGGATACCTCGGGTCGACCGTCTCGCTCGCGCTCGGCGCGGCCGTCGTCGTGCTCTCCTACTTGCTGGTGTTCGGCTGCGGCCTGCGCTCGCCGGAGCCCTACGTGCGCGCCGCGCCGTTCGTCGCGGCGTCGATCGCCTTCCTCGCCGTGTACCGCCGCGATCCGCCCGAGCGGTTCCACTTCCTCGAGTACGGCGCGCTGTACGTCGTCGCGCTCCACGCCGTCACGATCGACGTGCGCGGGCCCGGCGCCTACGCGATCGCCTGGGGCATCACCGTGCTGCTCGGCTTCGCCGACGAGTCGGTGCAGCGCTTCACGGTCACGCGCCACTTCGACTGGCGGGACGTCGCGATGAACGCCGCGGCCGCGACCTCTGCAGCGGCGATCGCGGCCGCGTTGTTCGCCCGCGCGCCGGAGCGAGTGCGTAGCGCGCTCGTCGCGCCGCGCTGAACGCTCCGCGACGCGGTCGTGTACACTCCCCGCCGATGCGGCACCGCAAGGTTCGGATCCTCCACGAAGGCCAGGAGTACTGGCTCATCGACCGCGGCGGCGCCGTCGATCAGCGGTCGATCGCGTTCCTCCGTCGCGTCGACCCCGCACGCGCCGACACCTCCGGCGCACCCACCTCCGACGCTCCCGGCACGGGCCACGCTCCGCACGCGCCCCACGCGCTCGTGAAGACCGACCTCGGCGACTGCGAGGCGCTCGCGGTGTGGCACGACGGCGCGGTGACGGTCGAACCCGGACACGAGCGCCTGCGCGACGTCTTCACGCGCATCGTCGAGCGCTACCTCGAGGAGTTCCGCGTCGGCAAGAAGCGCGCGGGCAGCGCGCGCTTCTACATCGTCACGCGCCGGCGCCAGCCGCTGTTCACGCTCTCGCCCGCGCAACCCGGCGGGCTGATGGTGCTCGTCTTCACCTCCGAGGCGCGCGCCGAAGCCACCGCCGTCGCGCGGCGAAGCGTCGACGACGCGAAGCCGCTCGGCGACCACCGCATCGAAGAGGTCGAGGACCTCGCGGACTTCCTCTCGGCGCGCGCGCTCGAAGGCTTCGCCGGCGCGACGCTCGACGACAAGGACCCGGTCTTCTTCTGCCTCGACCCCGACGGCCAACCGCGTTTCCTGCGCTTGTCGCTCGACGCGCGCAGCGGCCGCCTCGAGCACGATCTGCTCGAGCCGGACGGCTCGTGGACGCGGTACGACGGCGAAGAGGACCTCTCTCCCGACCTCGACCAGGAGCTGCTCGACGAGTGCATGATCGAGCGGCTCGGCCCCGTGCCCTTCCTCGGGTTCCACGACGGCATGACCTGGTACCACCTCGAGAAGAAAGGCCGTCCCGGCGTGCCCGCCGTGGTCGAGCTCGGCGAGGAATCGCCCGGCGAAGGTCTGCCGTTCATCGCGCTGTTCCACGACGTCGAGCAGGCCGAGTCCTTCACGCACGACCAGTCGCTCGAAGGACACTCGGTCGTCGGCACTCCCGATCTCTCCGCCGTCGCGGCCGCGGCGCGCACCGAAGGTCGCCCGATCCTGCTCGAACCTGGAGACCATCGCGCACGCGGCGGCACGTTCTGGATCGCCGACGGTCATCTCCTGTTCGATTCGTTCTCCGGCTTGTGGCGCACGCGCGACGGCCGCGCGTTCGAGCCGCACCGCGACTGAATGCCCGTCCCGTCGAAGCGGCTCGCGCTCTCCGCCCTCCTCTTCTGCGCGGGCGTCACGATCGTCGTCTTCGCGCTGAAGATGGACTCGTTGCCGCGCGGTGGGCGCGAGCCGGGCGCGGACGACCCCGTCACTCTCGACCTGATCGAAGACGTCGCGCGACACGCGCGCGTCGAGCGCTCCACGCGTTCGATCGAATTCGGCGCCGACTCCGCGCGCGACGCCGTCGACGAGCCCGACCCGCGCCGGCACGCCGACGCCTCGGGCTTCCTCTCCTTCAAGGACGAGAAGTCGGGCGCGACGTCCGCGGTCGTGGTCGGCTCCGCGGCGAGCGTGCGCTTCACGCACTTTCCGCGTGGCGACGCGAAACCGCTCGCGTGCACGCTGAGCGGCGTCGGCATCGACGACGGAAAGGGCGATCAGACGGTCGTCGTGCTCTTGAACGGCGCGGGTGACGACGCGGAGGTCGCGCGATTCGCGCTTCCGCCCGGCACGGCGCCGGTCGAACGGCGATTCGAGCTGCCGGCCGATCGTCTGAAAGCCGGCGCGAACCGCCTCACGTTCCGCTTCGCGCGCACGGTGCGCCGCGCGTTCCCGCTGCGCGGTGAGCCGTTCCGCTGGCCGGTCGCGGCGGCGTTCCAGAAGCTCTCGTTCGAAGTCGACGAGGCGGCGATCGCCGGCGCGGGCGACATCGAGGTGCGCTCGGTCGGCGGCGTCGGCGGCGCCGCGGCCGCGCGATCGGTCGTCTTCGAGCAGGGCGCGCGCGTCTCGTTCGCGTTCGCGCTGCCGTCGGTGCGACCGCACATGAACCTGCGCGTGTTCGTCGACCCGGAGGACCGCGCCTCCGGACGGGAGGTCCCCGTCACGGTGCGCCTCGTCGCGGAGCCGGTCGGCGCGGTGCTGCTCTCGGAGCGCGCGCGCTTCCCGCTCGACGCGTCGTCCGAGCCTGCGGCACGCGGCGCGATCGAGGTCGATGCGGACCTCTCGGTCTTCGCCGGGCGCGTCGTCGAGCTGCAGGTGGAAACCGGCGCGGCCGCGCGCGGCGAGCGGCCGTGCCGCGTCGTGGTCGCGGCGCCGCTCGTGCGCTCGGGCGACGTCGGCGCCGCGCCGCGTCCATCGAGCGCGGAGCGTGACGCGCTGCGCGCGCGACTGAAAGGCATGAACCTCGTTCTCGTCACGCTCGATGCGGCCGCAGCGCGGCGCTTCACGGCGTACGGCTGCGACCACGAACTCACGCCGCGCGTCGCGAAGCTCGCGGTCGAGGGCGTGACCTGGGAGGGGATCGTCAGCCCGGCGTCGTACACGCTCGCGAGCATCGGGTCGCTCTTCACGGGGCAGTGGCCGGACGCCCACGGCATCGTCGACGACATGAGCAGCGCCGCGGCGCGGCGGCTCGACTCGACGACGCCGACACTCGCCTCCGCGCTGAAGTCCGCAGGCTACTCGACGCTCGCGCTCGTCACGAACCCGAACGCGGGCGCCGCATACGGATTCGACGCGGGGTTCGCGACCTACGACGAGCTGTTCAAGGACCAGGACCTGTGGCACGAGGGCGTCGAGCCGGAAGCGCTCACGGGGCATGGGGCATCCCCGTCATGGCGTCCT
>CAZOLL010000339.1:0-5119 GCA_964580365.1 uncultured Phycisphaeraceae bacterium | reverse complement strand
CACGGCGAGCGGCGCGCTGCTCGGCACGCCGGCGTACATGGCGCCCGAGCAGGTCGCCGACCCGCGCTCGGCGACCGCGCGGTCCGACGTCTGGTCGCTCGCGGTCACGCTCTGGCAACTGCTCGCGCTGCAGACGCCGTTCGCGGTCGAGAGCGGCGCGGCGATGTGGGGCGCCGCGCGCTTCGGAAAGAAGGAACCGCTGCGCGCGCGCAACCGCGCCGTGTCGGGCGACCTCGCGACCGTGCTCGACAAGGCGCTCGAGTCCGAGCCGCGCCACCGCTACGCGAGCGCGGCGGAGTTCGCGGACGACCTGGACGCCGCGCTCGACGGCCGGCCGATCCGCGCGCGGCCGATCACGGCGTTCGGCGCCGCGATCCGCTGGACGCGGCGGCGACCGGCGGTCGCGACGGCGATCGCCGCGTCGGTGCTGCTCGTGCTCGGGCTGCCGACCGCGCTGTGGATCCAGCAGTCGCGCCACGCGAAGCGCCTGCAGACGACGCTCGACGAGCGCGACGGCGCACTGCTCGCGGCCGAGCGCCGCATGCGAGCGATGGATCGCACGTTTGCCTACGTCCAGCGCGTGTTCACCAGCGCGCTCGATGACGACGAGCGCTGGCGCCAGGTGCTGGCGAAAGCGGCGGCGATGGCGATGACCGACTTCGTCAACGACCCGAACATCCGCGGTCGCGTGCTGCTCTCGAACGCGCGGATCTTCGACCGCCTCGGGCTCGACGTCGAGGCGCGACGCGCGTTCGAGGACGCAGTGAGAGCATTCGAGGAGGCCGGCCCGTTCGAGCGCGTCTCGCTCGCCGCCGCGGAGACGAGCCTCGCGCTCAGCATCCTGCGCGTGGAAGCCGCGGACAACGCGAGGCCGCACGTCGAGCGCGCGCTCGAGCTCCTGCTCGCGGAACCCGTGACGGATTGGGGCAACCTCGCGGCCGCGCTCGCCGCGAACGGGGCGATCGAAGCCAACTCGGGCAATTTCGAGCGCGCCGCGGAGCGGTACCGCGAGGCGATCGACGCCGAGAAAAAGTCCCCCGACGCGAAGGAGCGCGACGTCGCGGTCCACCGCGCGAACCTCGGCACCACGCTCCTGCGCCTCGGCCGCCCGGAAGAGGCCGCGGTCGAGATGCGCGCCGCGATCCCTCCGTTGCGCGAGTCCGCGGAAGATCGGCTCGATCTCGTCGCGTCGCTGAACGGCCTCGCCTTGATCGACAAGACCGCCGGCCGCTTCGAGGAGGCGCGCGCCGGCTACGCGGAGGCGCTCGCCATCCTCGACGCGCGCGGCATGCAAGACGGCCTCGACGGCGCGATCCTCTCGATGAACCTGGGGTTGGTGCTCGAGCGACTCGGGCGCGCGGAGGAAGGGATCGTCCGCGCGAAAGCCGCGTGCGCGATCCTCGACCGCGTGCTCGCCCCGGATGTGGCGAACCGCGTGCACGCGCACCTGAACTTCGCGGAGATGCTCGGCCGCGCGGGTCGACTCGACGAAGCGGATGCCGAGGCCGAGGCGGCGGAGAAGCTCGTGAACGCGATCGACCCGCCGCCGGAGTTGCTGCTGGGGGCGGTGAAGAAGAGGAAGGCGCAGTTGGCGGAGTTGAGGAAGGGGTGAACGGACCGGGCCCTCGCGGCGGGGGTCGCGTTCCCCGGGACAACTGCGGGAGCGGATTCGGCCCGAAACCCGAGGGGCGGGACCCGACCAGAAGCGATCAACGCGGCGCGCGCGTCATCCCCTCCGCCATCAGCGGACGCCACAGCACGTCGGGCAGGAGGCGCGCGAGGGGGAACGCGCGCCACGCGTCGGGCGATCCCCGTGTCGGCGTCGAACCCACCGAATCCCGGCCTCCGGGTCACGGTTTCACGGTTCTCCGGGTCCCCCGGTACCGGCGATCCGGCCCCGGTTGCCGGTCGGCCCGTGCACCGGGTTGCCCGGCAACCGTGGCCGGATCGCCGAAGACCGGTGACCCGGTTCACAGAGACCGGAGACCAGCGGACTGGCGAGCCGGGGCGCGCTCAGGTTCGTGCGGTTCCCACCGCTACACTTCGCCGCTCCGCTGCACCCGAGGATCCGCATGAGCACGACCACCACCGCCCCTGATCGCACCGAAGCGGCGGAGTACTACTTCCGATACATCGAGCAGGTCGGCGCGGGCGACATCCGCGGGATCCTCGACGCGCAGACCGGCGAGGTGCTCGCGCTCCTGCGCGGGATCTCGGAAGAGCAATCGCGCTTTCGTTACGCGCCGGGCAAGTGGAGCGTGCGCGAGGTGGTGAACCACCTCTCCGACGCGGAGCGGCTCTTCACCTTTCGCGCGTTCTGGTTCGCGCGCGGCCATGACGCGCCGCTGCCGAGCTTCGATCAGGATTCGGCGAACGCCGCGGCGCGCGCGGACGACCGCACGTGGCGCTCGCACGTCGACGAGTTCGCTGCGGTGCGCTCCGCGACGACGTCGTTCTACCGCGACCT
This sequence comes from uncultured Phycisphaeraceae bacterium, assembly GCA_964580365.1. Taxonomy (GTDB): domain Bacteria; phylum Planctomycetota; class B15-G4; order B15-G4; family JADJEK01; genus CAZBOK01. The sequence goes on along the minus strand of CAZOLL010000339.1, from coordinate 2,652 downwards.
CGCGGAGGACGCTTGGCGGCGGCGCGGCGTCGCGAGCGGCAACCCCGTCTCGGTGCGCGCGCTCGCGTGGATCATCGCCGGCCACGTGAATCACCACGTCGCGGTGCTGAAGGAGCGCTACCTCGGACGCGCGTGACAGCCCGTGAACGAATCCGTCGAGAGCACCGGGACCGATCGAGAGGCCCGAGCGCAACGAGCGAGGAGAGCGAAGTGATCCCGCGCCGCGCCGCGACCGCGTCCATTCCGTGCCTGGCGGTCGCAGTCCTCTGGGCGTGTGGCGCGACGGCGCCCTCACCGTCCACGCCCGCAGTCGCCGCGAGCGGCGACGCGATCCCGCAGCACGACACGTTCACGATCGAGTCGCGCGCGCTCGGCGAGACGCGGATGATCCACGTGCACCGGCCGCGCGCCGCCGCCGCCGCCGCGGCCACCGCTGACGTTGCGCTGCCCGTGCTCTACATGCCCGACGGCGGCATCGACGAGGACTTCCCGCACGTCGTGATCGCGGTCGAGGCGCTGATCGAACAGCGTGCGATCCGGCCGGTGATCGTCGTCGGCATCCCGAACACGGAGCGGCGGCGCGACCTCACGCCGCCGACGCAGGTCGAAAGCGACCGCGAGATCGCGCCACGGGTCGGCGGGTCCGCCGCATTCCGCCGCTTCGTGCGCGAGGAACTCGTTCCCGAGATCGAGCGCCGCTACCGGACCACCGGCGAGCGCTCGATCGTCGGCGAGTCGCTCGCGGGTCTGTTCGTCGTCGAGACGTTCCTCGAGGACCCGACGTTGTTCACGCACTCGGTCGCGTTCGACCCGAGCCTCTGGTGGGACGCCGGCCGGCTCGTCGATCGTGCCGAAGGCAAGCTCCGCGCGTTCGACTCCGCGCCGCGCTCGCTCTGGTTCGCCGGTTCCGTCGACCGGGCGCCGGAGGTCGACCGCCTCGCCGAGACGCTCGCGCGCGCCGCGCCGCCGACCATGCGCTGGCGCTTCGCGCCGCGGCCGGACGTGACGCACGCGACGATCTTCCGCGCGCTCGAGCTCGAGGCGCTCGCGGACGCGCTGCGATGACGCTGCACAGCAAGGTGGAGATCGAGATCCACGCACCGCAGGCGCGCGTCGCCGACCTCTTCGCCGACCCGTCGCTCGGCACCGAGTGGATGGACGATCTCGCGCGGTACGAACTCCTGAGCGGCGATGCAGGCATGCCGGGCTCGAAGTACCGCTTGGTGCCGAAGGAGGGCGACATCACGTTCGTCGCGACGGTGATCGCGCGCGATCTGCCGCGCGAGGTGCGCCTGCGGCTCGAGAGCGACCGCGCGGACGTCGACGTCGTGGCGCGCTTCGTGGCGCTCGCGCCGGATCGCACGCGGCTCGTCTCGGAGGAGACTTTCGAGTTCAAAGGCGCGCTTGGAGCCATGGGCGGCTTCCTGATGAAGCGCACCCTGCAGGACGCGCACCGGCGTCACATGGAGTCGTTCCGTCGATTCGCGGAGTCCCGCGCGCGATGATGCTCCCGACATCAGTGCCGCCGCGAGAGACGAGGACCGCATGGCCACGCCGTCCGAACTGATCCGCGACCTCTATGACGCGTTCGCCCGCGGCGACGTGCCGGCGGTGCTCGGCGCGCTCGATCCGAAGATCCGGTGGACGGAGGCCGAGGGGTTTCCCTACCGCGGTACGTACGTCGGACCCGGCGCCGTCCTGACCGGCGTGTTCGCGCGCCTCGCTTCGGAGTGGGAGGGGTTCTCCGCGGTGCCCGAGCAGTTCGTCGCCGATGGCGACACGGTCGTCGCGCTCGGCGAGTACCGCGGCACCTACCGCGCGACGCGAAAAGCGATGGTCGCGCCGTTCGCGCACGTGTGGCGCGTGCGCGGCGGGAAGGTCGAGTCGTTTCGCCAGCACGTCGACACCGTGCTGGTGCAGCAGGCGATGCAAGCGGAGTGAGTCGTCGTCGACGTCGCGAAGCGCAGGGCGCGTCCGCTTCCGCGGGCGCGACTTCGCGCGCGACCGTGTAGAAAGGGTCGCGTTGTCGCGCGCGCGCAGCCCTCGCGCGCGGCGGATTCGTTCCGAGGCGGACCGGCTCACCACCGGAGCCTCTCACTTCGGAGAAGCTCGACGATGCGAACTCGATTCGGACTTGCGGCGGTGGCCCTGCTCCTCGGCCTTTCGTTGAACGGCTGCGTGTCGATCACGCTCGGCACGGACGGCGATGCTCCGGAGTTCGCGATGAAGGACTGGGGCAACGCGTTCGCCACCGCCGGGCACTTGCCGCAGTTCGACGGCCACATCCTCGCCGCGCACCTGTTCCGCGGCGGCAAGCACACGGGCGAGATCGCGGCGATCGACGTCGGGCCGGTCGTCGGGCTGAACGTCGGCGTGCTCGGGTTCAAGGCGCGCGTCTTCAAACTCGAGGCCGGACTGGCGACGCTCTTCTATCACCCGACTCCAGAGACGGAGTGGGAAGCCGACGCGGAAGCGACCGCCGACAAGTGACCCTCGGCCGTCCCATTCGGTGAATCGCGAGCGCGGGCGGGCCGCCGAGGTCCGCCCGCGTTTGTTTCCACAGGGAGCGTCCCGTTCGCGAACCACTGGTGCTGCTGGTCGTCGGCCTCGTCCTGCTCGTCGCGTCGGGAGTCGCCCCGTTCGAGCGAGTGA
>CAZOLL010000338.1:0-5141 GCA_964580365.1 uncultured Phycisphaeraceae bacterium | reverse complement strand
GACCGGAGAGCCCGCCGTAGTTCGCGAGCTCCGGCTGCAGCAGCGCGAGCGCCGCCGGGATCGCGACGGCGGCAACCCCGAGCGTCTCGGCCGTCGCGCGCCGCCCCCCGCGCTCCGCGAACACGGCCAGCGCGACGAACCCGGCGACGTTCCAAAACAGCATCTGCGGCGTGAAGTGGACCAAGTGCGCCGTCACGATGCGCCACACCTCGCCCTCGGCCAGCGCGCGCGGCCGATACTCGAACGCGGCCCCGACCGCCCGCGACGCGGCCACGAGCAGCGCCAGCGCGGCGATCGAGACCGCGAGCCACGGAACGCCGACCCACCTGCGGTTCACGCGGACTTCTCGATGATCGCGTTCTTCCGGCGCCGCGCGAGGGCCGCGAGCGCCGCGACTCCGGCCGCGAGACCGGCGCTGATCGGGTCGAGCGCGCCGCCGCCGGAACGGCCGTGGTTCGACGGGGACTGCTGGGGGATCGTCGGCATCGTCTGCGACTGCGGCCGCGGGGCGGACACGACCTCGCGTGTGGCGCGCAGCGTGCGCGCGCCTTCCTCGATCGCGACGCGGCGCAGGTTCTTGCGCTCGATGCCCCGCGCGGTGAACTCCTCGTCGGGCAGGACGAGCATCGACGTCTCGTCGGTGACGAGCTGGTACTTCAGGCCGAGGTCGCGCACGATCGCGCGGCTCTCTTCCTGGTTCAGGCGTCCGAGCATCGCGAGCTCCTGCGCCTCCTCCACCTTCGCCATCGCGTAGAGCCGCTCCACCTCGGGGTCGGCGGTCGCGATCTCGGGGAAGTCGACCGCGATTCGATACGCGAAGTCCTGACCCGTCTTCCGCCCGACGAGCCGGATCTCGGCGGGTCCCGCCGTCTCGTAGCGGCCGAACATCACGAGCTGTTGTCCGCGATAGACCTTGCCGATGAACCCGTCGGTCGCATCGACGACCTTCACGCCGGAGACGTGCAGCTCGGCGTCGTGGATGCACTCGTGGCGGATCTTCTGCTTCGCCTGCACGAGCTGCCCGATGATGTCGTCGTCGTTGGACACGCCGGCATAGAAACCGCCGCTCGCGTCCGCGACGATCCGCATCAGCGGCCAGTTGGCACTGTTGCCCATCAAGAAGCCGAACACGCGCACGTCGTTCTTCTCGAGCAGCGTCTGGAACGCGCCCGGCTCGACGATCCCGGTGTTCGTGACTCCGTCGGTGACCAGGACGATGCCGGTCGCGCGGTCGGCGTCGAGCCGGTCGATGGCGAGCCGCAGGCCGTCGTAGACGTTGGTGCTGCCGTTGGCGCGCAAGTCGTCGACGCGCTCGGTCCACTCCTCGCGCGCCTCGGCCGTCGCGCCGACCCAACCGCGCGTCAACTCGCGGGCGCTGTCGTTGAACGTGACGATGCGGAAGCGGTCCTGGTCCGACATCTCGCAGAGCGCGCGCGACACGCCGCGACCGAGCGTCGAGATCTTGCCCTCCATGCTGCCCGAGACATCGAGCACGTACACGTAGTCCGCTCCGCCCGTGAGCGGCGCGAGGTCGACGCCCGGCGTCAGCACCAGCATGAACGTGCCGGGATGATCCTTGTCCGCGCGATAGGGCACGAGGTCGACGCGACCCGGCAGGGCCTCGGCGATGCGGTAGTAGAGGACGAAGTCGGACGCGAGCGCGTCCGCCTGGCGCTCGACGTGCACGCGCCAGCGCCCCGGCGACGGTTCGTCGATCTTCGCCGTCGCGTCGCGGCCCGGCACGCGGATCTGCGTGATCGGGCACGCCGACTTCAGCTCGACGTCGATGCTGAACACGTTCTCGACGTGCGCGTTGGTGTCCCAGAACGCGCGGGCCGCGTCGTCGGTGCCGCCGTCCTCGAGCGGGTAGAGGTACCGCCCGACGTTGTCCTCGATCGACAGCGGCTGGTAGTAGAGGAAGCGCAGCGTCGTCTCCGCGCCGGCGGCCACCGGGTTCACCGCGAACTCGAAGGTCTGGAAGCCGTTCTTCTCCGCGAGCGCCGAGCGCTTGCCCTGACTCTTCTCCTCTTCGTGAATGCGTCGCGCCTCTTCCTTCGCGACGACTTCGCCTTCGCATCGCAGTGTCTCGCCGGACACGACGGTGACTTCGGAGAGGCTCGCGCTCTCCGGGACCGGGAAGGAGTAGGTCGCCTCGAGATCCGTCGGACCCGAGTTGAAGAACACCTGCGTGACCTCGGTGGCCGCGAAGCCGTTGTCGATCGTCACGCGCACGCGGTGATCGCGGATCACGATCGGGTTCGCGGCGCCCTGTCCGCGCGGAGTCAGCAATCCGCCGGCGCGCGCAGGGGTCGGCGCCGCGCACAGTGCGAGGAGCGCGATCGCGAGAACGCGCGTGGGCGCGAACCGAGGGCGGAAGTCGTTCGGGTTCATGGTCAGTCGTCTCCTCGGAGGGAATCTGCGCGCGCGAAACTGCGCGGCATGCGCGTTCCTTGGCAGCAGACGTGCCGTCCGGGAGCGCGACGTAAACCATGAATGGTCAACGATCTCTCCGCAGACGCCGAGCTCGGTTCGTCCTCGGTGTTGCATTTCCTGTCGTGATGCGTGACATTTCCTGCGTGCCGCGTGCGCCCCAACTTTCCGCCGACGACCGCGAGCTGTTCGCGCGCGTGCGCGACTCGATCTTCGCCAACCCGTTCGCCGCGGACCGCATCGCGGCCGACGCGCGCATCGCCGGCGTCGACTCGTTCGCCGGAGTCGCGGAGGACGAGCGGCTCGCGCGCGTGCTCGCGCAGGTCACGCCGCGGCTCCATCGCCTCGAAGCGGCGGGACTCGGCCGCGTCGACGCGTTCACGGGCGCCGACCGCACGGCGATCGAATCGGCGTGGCTCTTCCAGGTGTTCCACCGCCACGTTCGCGAGCTCGATCTCCTGATCGACCGGCAGGCGGAGTCGCCGGAAGCGCCCGTCAAGGTCGCGTTCGCGAGCGACCTGGTCGGCGAGCTGGTGAGGAAGGGCTTCCGCCGGGCGGAAGCGCTGCACTACCTCGCGCTCTTCCACCAACTGCGGCGCGCGTACGACTTCATCGAGCGCGGACTCGTCGGTCGCAGCCCCGCGATGACGCGGCTGCGGCGTGCGCTCTGGAACGCGGTCTTCACGCACGACATCGGCCTCTACGACCGCTGGCTGCACGCCCGCATGGAGGACTTCTCCACGCTCCTGCTCGGCGAGACCGGCACCGGCAAGGGCGCCGCCGCGGCGGCGATCGGACGCTCCGGGCTGATCCCGTTCGACGAGAAGAAGCAGACGTTCGTCGAGACGTGGACCTTGTCACTGCTCTCGATCAACCTGCTGCAGTTCCCGCAGAGCCTCGTCGAGTCGGAGTTGTTCGGCCACGCGAAGGGCGCGTTCACCGGCGCGATCTCTGGCCACGTCGGCATCCTCTCGCGCGTCGCGCCGCACGGCGCCTTGTTCCTCGACGAGGTCGGCGAGATCCCCGTCACCCTGCAGATCAAGCTGCTGCAGGTGCTGCAGGAGCGCACGTTCTCCGCGGTCGGCAGCCACTCGCTGTCGCGCTTCCGCGGCCGCGTGATCGCCGCGACCAACAAGCCGAAGGAGCACCTGCGCGGTGACGACGCGCTGCGGAACGACTTCTTCTACCGGCTCAGCTCCGACGTGATCGACGTGCCGTCCTTGCGCGAGCGGCTCTCGGAAGACCCGGGCGAGCTCGACGACCTCATCGCGCTGCTCGTCGGCCGCACGATCGGCGCGCCGTCGCCGGAAGTCGTCGCGCTGATCCGCGCCGCGATCGATCGCGACCTGCCGCGCGACTACGCGTGGCCCGGCAACGTCCGCGAGCTCGAGCAGGCGGTGCGGCGCATCCTCCTCACCGGCAGCTACCGCGGCAACGCGGAGCACGTCGACGCGAGCTCGGCCGCGGCGCTCGCGCGCGGCATCGAGGCCGGCACGATGACCGCCGCGGCGCTGCTCGCCGGTTACTGCAGGCTGCTGCACGGCCGTCACGGCAACTGGCGCGAGGTCGCGCGGCGTCTCGACCTGGATCAGCGCACGGTGAAGAAGTACGTCGAGGACGCGGACTGACCATCCCGCGTCAGAGGTCGACGTCGATCGCGCGGCCGGACACGACCTCGAACTCCTTCGGCGCGCCGTACGGATCGTCCGTGCTCACGCTGTAGCGCCCGACCGGCAGCCAGTGGCGGACTTCCGCGCCTTGCGCGATCCAGCCCGAGCGCAGCGGCTCTCCGGAGATCGACGAGAGCGAGTAGCGCCAACTCGGCTCCGGCGTGCAGTCGCGGAAACGCGAGAGGCGGACGAGACCGCCCGCAACGGCGCGAAGTCTCTCGCGGCCCTCGCCGCCCGCCTTCACCTCGACGACGGCGCCGCTCCCGATCGCGACGACGTCCGAGCCGCCTTCGAGCCGGTAGCTGCCGGCGGCGAGATGCTCGAACGTGCCGTTGCCGTCGGCGTCGAGCACGACGCTCGCGGGCAGCATCGGCCCGGGAGCGTTCTCGAGCGGCGTGACGACGACCGTCGCGCCCGCGGCCGAGGCCGTCGCTTCGATCGCGAGCGTCTCGCCGCGCTCGAGCGCGACGTCGTGGACGTTCGCCGTCGCGCCGTCACCGACGGACACTTCGTCGCTGAACGTCGGCGCGTAGCCGGGCGCGACGACGATCACGCGCCAGTCGCCGACCGGCACCTCCGGGATGCGGAACGCGTCGTCGCGGATCTCCGGCGCCGACGGAAGCCACGGCACGCATTCGGGCGGGTGCGTCGCGCGAACCTTCAGCGAGAAGCCGTACACCGGCTGCTTCGTGCTCGCGTCGATCACGCGCCCCGCGATCGCGCCCGAGCGGATCGCCGTCGTGACGGACATCGCGGTGAATCCCTCCGGCGCGAGCGTGACGTCGATGACCGTCGAATCGAGGAAGTCGAACTTCTGCTGGCTCGCGAAGCCGCGCGCGCGGACGCTCATCGACTTCAACGCGCCCGGCAGCCCGGTGACCGTGAACGATCCGTCCGCGCCGGTCCGCGCGCTCCCCGAGACTTCGACCGAGCCGTCGACCGGGTCCGGCTCGGCGCCGACCACCGTGACCTCGGCGGATTCGATCGGCAGACCGTGTTCGTCCATCACGCGGCCGGTGATCGAGCGCCCCGGCTCGAGCG
>CAZOLL010000337.1:0-5141 GCA_964580365.1 uncultured Phycisphaeraceae bacterium | reverse complement strand
GACGCGGGCTTCGTGCTCGAGCCCGGCAAGAAGATGGAAGTGCGCCTCGAGTACAACTCGACCGGCCAGCCTCCGCAGGCGCTGCACAAGAAGCTCGGCATCCACTCGAACGATCCGGCGAACCCGCGTCTGCTGTTCGAGTTGACCGGCAACGTCCTCGCCGCCACGGAGTTCTCGCCGAAGAACTTGACGTTCGGGCAGATCGTGCGCGGCCGGTCGGAGACGCGCCACGCGAAGCTCACGCTCTCGGAGGGAGTCGACTTCAAGATCGTCGGCTCGATGAACACCGAAGGCGCGTTCGACCTGAAGCTGACGCCGCTCCCCGAGGCCGAGGGCCGCGGCTGGGACGTCGCGCTCACGCTGCAGCCCGGCGTCCCGACCGGCGTGTTGACGCGCACGGTGGTCTTGAAGACCGATCACCCGATGATCCGCCTGCTGCAGCTCCCCGTGTTCGCGGAGATCGTTTCGGCGGTCCGGATCGTCACCGACGGCAAGGGCCTCGCGAAGGTGATCGACTTCGGCGTCTACCCGGTCGGCGAGCCGCCGACGCGGAGCATCACGATCGAGAACGCCGACGGCGCCGTGCCGTGGACCCCGACTTCGATCGAGTTCGAGCCGAAGAACTCCGACTGCGTCAAGGCGCAGATCGTGACCGTCGAGGAAGGCAAGCGCTACCGCATCGATCTCGTGCCGCAGAACGTGGCGGCCGGGAAGCCGCTCCGCACGATGCTCTTGATCCACGCGAACCACCCCGAGACGAACGAGATCAAGGTGGCGGTGGTCGGCCGGCCCAAGTGATGGCGACCGGGGGCCGCGCTCGCGCGGAGTGCGGCGACTCGACGCCCGGGACGGGACGCCGCGCGCGAGGTCGCTACGATCCGGCCCCCTTGATCCGCCGGTGAGCCACCCCGCCATGCACGTCGTCTTCGTCGAGCCCGCGTTTCCGAGGAACCAGCGGCAGTTCGCGCGCGCGCTGAAGCAGGCCGGCGCTCACGTCACCGGCATCAGCGAGCGGCCGCTCGAGGCGTTCGACGACGAGCTGAAGGGATGGCTCGACGGGTACGAGCACGTGTCGTCGGTCGTGAACGAAGGCGCGATGCAGGAGGTCGTGGGCCGGATCCAGTCGCGCCGCAAGGTCGACCGGCTCGAGGCGACGGTCGAGGCGCACATCCTGCCGGTCGCGAACGTCCGCGCGCGCTGCGGCATCCCCGGCACGAGCGTCGAAACCGCGTTCCTCTGCCGCGACAAGCCGGCCATGAAGGAATTCCTCCGCAAGCGCGACGTGCCGTGCGCGCGCTCGCGCAGCGCGAACACCGCGCACGAGATCTACGAGTTCGTGAAGGAGGTCGGGCTCCCGATCATCGTGAAGCCGCGCGACGCTGCCGGCGCCGCGGGCACCTTCAAGATCGAACGCGACGAGCAGCTCCCGCAGGTGATCGCGTCGTCGGGCGCCGACCGCGGGCGCTCGGTCGCCGTCGAGGAGTTCATCGAGGGGCACGAAGGTTTCTATGACACTCTCACGGTGAACGGCGAGGTCACGCACGAGTTCGTGACGCACTACTTCCCCGGCGTACTCGAAGCGATGCGCACGCGGTGGATCTCGCCGCAGTTCATCGTGACCAACCGTCTCGATTCGCCCGGCTACGCGGAGGTGAAGTCGCTCGGCCGCCGCGTCGTGAAGGAGATGGGCATCGGGACGTCGGCCACTCACATGGAGTGGTTCTTCGGACCGAAGGGCCTGAAGTTCTCCGAGATCGGCTGCCGTCCGCCCGGCGTCGGCGCGTGGGACCTGTACTGCGCCGCGAACGAGTTCGATCTCTTCCTCGATTGGGCGCACGGCATCGTGAGCGGACGCGTGATGCAGCGCCCGTCGCGCCGGTATTCGGCGGGCATCATCAACCTGCGTCCGACGCAGGACGGGACGATCAAGGGGTACCACGGCGTCGAGATCGTGCGCGAGAAGTACGGCGCGTGCCTGATCGACTGGAACCTGCCGAACCCGGGCACGCCGACGCAGCCGGTCGAGGCGGGGTACATGGCGAACGCATGGGTGCGGATGAAGCACGAGGATTACGACGAGCTGCGGAGGATCCTCGACTTCGTGGGGCAGACGGTGAAGGTGATCGCGGGGTAGGGGAGGACGAAACCCGGGCCCTTGCGGCCCAGGTCCCCGAGACTCGGGCACAGGCCCGCCCATCAGGACGCGGATCGCGGAGTCGCACTCCGACCGCGTTGTCTCGAGCGGCCGGGCGGGGCATCGCGAAACAAGATTCCGCCTTCGCTCGGGGCGCGCTCGCACCTGTCTTCCCCGCCGCCGCGCACGAGTCGATGCGCGGGGCGAAGGAAGCAAGGTGCTCCATGCTCCACACGATCACTCTCGTCGGCGTCGTCCTTGCCGTCACGTTTCGGGCTCCCGAACACGTGCGCTGCGAGAAGCCCTCGCCGCTCAAGCTGGACGTCGCTCTCGACGGCGGGAAGTTCCGGCCGCGGCTCTCGTGGCGCGACGTCGAGGGCGAATCAGGATACATGTTCGAGCGCTACCGGCTCGTCGCCGGCAAGTGGGTGAACTTCACTCGCAGCGCCGTGCTCAAGAAGGACTCGACGTCGAAGGTCGACAAGCCGCGGGTCACCGACTCGAAGGGGACGCAAACGTTCAAGTACCGCGTGCGCGCGACGGGCAACGTCGACAACCCGTGGACCGACTGGGTCGAGGTCACGGTGAAGAACGACTGACGCGTCAGCGACGGATCCGAACTCGGCGAGGATCTGGCACGCGGGGCGGCCCTCGTTCGATTCCGTGCTCACGAGGATCGGGTTCGCGGAACAGCCCGGCGTGTCGAATCTCGCGCTCGAGGTCGGGGTCCATGTCCGGAGCCAGACGGAGACTCCCGATCGACGCCCCATCGATTCTCGAGATGTCCGCGGACGGGGTCGCTTCGAACGGGTACGTCGGTCCGATGCTCCCCGACCGCACCGGGAGCAACGCGCGCGTCGCGAGCCATCCGCCCGCCCCGCCGCACGCGAGCAGTGCGACGACGCCGAGAACCTGTCGCATGGAGAAGCGCGCAGCCATCGCAGCTCCGTGAACACGAGCCGCGAGTCTACCCCTCTGCCTCGTCAGAACCCGTATTCCCGCCACCGCCGCTCGACGAGCGCGGCGGTGGCGGGATCGATCTCCTGACGCGGCGGGAACGGGCGCACGGCGGAGCCGAGGCGCGCGTCGCCGGGGCGCTTCGTCGTCCCGTCGATGCCGAGGCGGAAGCCGTGGCGGTGCAGGTCGCGGCCGGGGTCGAAGTTGGCGCAGGTCTCGAATAACACGCGCTCGAGGTCGGTCACCGGCACGCTCGCGTCGACGGCGATCACGCAGTCGAGCAGCTCGTCGCGCGCGAGCGCGAGCGCCGCCTCGATCGCGCGGCCGCCCTGCGTCGCGGTGCGCTTGCCGACCGCGACGACCGCGAGGCGGCCGTGGCCGATCACCGGCATCGCGACGTCGACGATGCCCGCGCAGCCGACGAGCTCGTCCTTCAGGCGCCGCTCCGCCACCGCTTCGCCGTGCGCGATCTTCGGCGAGAGGTTCCACGCCACGCCGCCGACGTCGTCGCCGGGCATTTTCTTCGTCGCGTCGATGCCGAGCTTGTGCCCGGCGCCGAGTCGCGGCGCCGCGTGGTCGAGGATGTCGAGCGGGCCGTTCACGATCTCGAGGTCGCGGTCGAAGCGCACGCACTCGAACACGCGACGCAGCACCGCCGCCTCGTCGTGCACGTCGACGTCGCCGTCGACGACGACGACACACTTGGTCCACGCCATCTGCCCCGCGCCCCAGATCGAATGCATCACGCGCCGCGCCTGCAGCGGATAGGCCTTCGCAATCTTCACGAACGCGCAGTTGTGGAACGCGCCGAACTGCGGCAGGTGGTAGTCGACGATGTCGTGCACGAGCGTCTTGAGCAGCGGGAGGAACACGCGCTCGGTCGCCTTGCCGAGGTAGTAGTCCTCCTGCGGAGGCGGGCCGACGATCGTCGTCGGGTAGACGGCGCCGCGGCGGTGCGTGATCGCGGTGACCTCGACGACCGGGTAGCGGTCGGGCAGCGAGTAGAAGCCGGTGTGGTCGCCGAACGGCCCTTCGAACACGGCGCCGGGACCGAGCGGCTCGCTGCCCGACGGATCCCAGCCGATCGCGCCGCACTCGGTGCTGACGTAGCCCTCGATGACGATCTCGCTGTTCGCGGGGATCCAGAGCGGCACGCTCGCCGCGCGCACGAGCGGGATGCCGCCGCCGTTCAGGAAGCCCGCGAGCAGCAGCTCGCTCATGCCCGGCGGGAGCGGCGCGGTCGCCGCGTAGGGCAGCACCGCCTCGCCGCCGAGCGCGATGGCGATCGGCATCGGGCGGCCGAGCTTCTTCCAACTGCGCCAGTGCGCGGCGCCGTCGTGATGGACGTGCCAGTGCATCGCGAGGCGCGTCTTGTCGACGAGCTGCGCTCGGTACATGCCGATGTTGTGGCTCGCGGGGCGCGCGGAGTCGCGCTCGTCGGCGTGGATCGTGTGCATGCCCGCGAACGTCACGTAGCGGCCGGCGCCCGCCGCGGTGCCCGCCATCTCGGCGGTGAGCGACGCCCCCACCGCGCGCGGGTCGCCGTCCTTCGACCACGCTTTGATCAGAGGAAGGCGGAACAGGTCGACCTCGTTCCGCGACGACAGCTTCACCACCTCCTGGCACGGCGCACGGCGGCCGGACGCGCGGCGCTTCGGGCCGATGCGCAGGAGCGGGAGGAACTCCTTCGCGCGCGCGAACGCTTCGCCGAGCGAGCGCGGCGGCACGGGCTTCGTCAGCGACGCGATCTTCGCGGCGATCGCCTCGAAGCCGCCGCTCTCGTGGCAGCCGAGCGCGCGCTCGGTGCGGCGGTACGAGCCGTAGGCGTTGATCACGAGCGGGAAGTCCGCGCCCGCGACCTTCTCGAACAGGAGCGCGGCACCGCCGGTCGCGTGATGCGCCGGGTCGAACTCCTTCGCGAAGCGGCTCTGGTGCGCGCACGGCGATTTCGAGACGCGCTCCGCGATCGCGGCGATCTCGAGGAGCGGCGAGACCTCGCAGCGGATCCGCTTCAGCTCGCCGGCGCTCTCGAGGTCGCCGAGGAAGTCCC
>CAZOLL010000336.1:0-5155 GCA_964580365.1 uncultured Phycisphaeraceae bacterium | reverse complement strand
CTCTGGGCCCCTTTGGCGCGGGGTCACGGGGGCGCGCAGCCCCCGTGTTCCGGTGGCGAACGCCACGCCGCACAGCGGCCGCTGTGCCCACGACGGAGTCGTCGCCGCGGCGCGCGCCGCGTCACCCTCCGATGGAAATCGTGACCGCCTCAGAGGCGAAATCAACTTGGTCGAGCGTGACGAATGCAAACGAGAGCTGCGATCCGACGATCGAAGACAGCACCCCGCCGGGGAAGCTCGCACCCGCACTCGCCTGACCCGCAGGGTCGAGAACACCGAGCGTGCTCGTGAACGGCGCCACGTTCGCAAACACCACCGACACGTCCGTCGCGAAGTCGTGCACCAGCGGCACGTAGACCGAGCCTTGCCAGAAGCCGGGCGTCGTCCCCGACAACGAACAGAGCACGAGGTACGGCCTCGTCCCGAGCACCGCGCCGGTGTCGAGCGTGAAGTTCGCCGCGCCGCCGGCACTCGCCGAGATCGCATTCACGTCGCACGTGAGCGAAGGCGCCTTGGCGACCGTCACCGTCGGGAACGGATACAGAGTGACGGGACCCATCCCGTCGTCGACGACCACGCGGAGCTTCGCGGTGCCAACCGTGTTCTGCGCGGTCACGGGGATCCAGTACTCGCCGGTGCCGAGGTCGTTCACGGTGCCGATCGTGACGCCCGCAGTCGCGCCGGGCTCGACGGTCACGGTGACGTTCGCGCCGCCGACCGGGATCGCGACGCCGTCGATGTCGAACAGGCGCACGCCGAGCTTGGTCGTGTCGGCGCCGTTCGCGTGGAGGACCGGGCGATTGAGGACGTTCTTCGACTTCACGTGGTCGGGGCGGCCGGCCTTGCTTGCGCGCCACGTCGCGTACTGCGCCTGCATCTGCACCACCGGGTCGGGCTGACCGCCCTGGTTGCCCCAGATGTTGAGGTCGAGGAAGTAGTTGCCGGTCGCGCAGCCGGGCGACGGGACGCACACGCCGTCGGTGTCGCCGGCGCGCGCGACGATGACGCAGCCGATGTACGCGGAGCGCCCGAACGTCGGCGGCGGCGAGCCGCAGCTCGTCGGCATCGTGAAGCTGCACGAGCAGCGGCCGTCGCCGCCCATCGAGCGCGCGGCTTCCATGCCGGCCATCAGCTTCTGCGAGAGATCGCCCGGCGTGTTGAGGATCGCCTGCTCGGCGAGCGTCACGACCGGCTGGCCGGTGAGCACGTTGCCCTGGATCGCGTAGCTGATCGTCCCGACGTGGCCGGACACGCCGCCGGCCCACGCGCCGCACTGCGTGCCGGTGAACGTGACGGGTCGTTCCTGCAGGTCGACGATCCCGATCTGGCGCTGCTGGAACTTGGTGTCGGTCGACTGGATCATCTGCAGCATCACGTTCGGGTCGGTGCCGTTCGCGAGCTCGTTCCAGATCAGCAGCTTGTTCGCGCCGGTCGTGTCGATGACGGACTGACAAGCGCCGACGCCGTAGCCGACGCGCACGACCGGCACGAGGCGCTCGAGGTCGTTGAAGTTGATGCAGGTGCACGTGCCGACCGCGACTTCTCCGGTCGCCTTGTCGGTGAGGCAGATCGACCACGTGGCGCGCGCGAGCGGCGCGACGGCGGACGCGAACAAGAGCACGGCGAGCGCGGACGCGATGCGACGCATGATGGAACTCCCGGAGCGCGCGAGGGCGTGGGATTCTACTCCGGGCGAAGAGGCCACGGGGCCGCGCTTCACGCGGGGACGCTCGGCTCCTCTCCGCCGGCCGCGGGCGAGCGCTTGCCGAGGATCCAATCGAGCGCCGGCGGCGCCATGAACGTCGTCACCAGCGCCATCAGCACGAACATCGTGAAGACGATCGGCGAGATGATGCCGAGGTCGAGGCCGAGGTTGAGCGCGATCAGCTCCATCAGCCCGCGCGTGTTCATCAACGCGCCGATCGCCGCGGCGTCGCGCCACGAAAGGCCGACGACGCGCGCCGCGAACGCCGCGCCGCCGAACTTGCCGACGGTCGCGAGGCCGATCACAACCAGCACGACGAGCCACTCGCGCGGCTCGTCGAGCAGACCGATCTCCGTGCGCATGCCGCTGAACGCGAAGAACGACGGGAGGAACAGCACGACGACCACGTCGGAGAGCGCTGCCTTCAACTGCTCGGCGACCTTCCCCTCGTTCGGCATCAGCACGCCGAGGAGGAACGCCCCGAACAGCGCGTGGATGCCGATCGCCTCGGTCGCCGCGGCCGAGAGCAACAGCATCACGAAACACATCGCGAGCACCGTGCGCGACACCGGCCGGTCGGACGATTCCTCGCGCCGCACGAACGCGCGCACCGCCGGGCGCACGACGAACGCCATGGCGACGACGTACCCCACGAGCTGCAAGAGCGTGGTGAGCGCGCCGCTCGTCTCGGCCGACGCGATGCCGACGATGACGCCGAGCAGGACCCACGCCGTCGCGTCGCCGACCGCCGCGCACGCGAGCGACGTCACGCCGAGCGGCGTCGTCGTCATCGCGCGGTCGGTGAGGATGCGCGCGAGCACCGGGAACGCCGTGATCGACATCGAGATGCCGAGGAACAGCGCGAACGCGGTGAAGTCGACGTTCGCGGTCGCGAACCGCGGGTACATCCACAGCGCGAGCGCGGCGCCGAGCACGAACGGCAGCAGGATGCCCACGTGCGAGATCGCGAGCGTCGCGTGCGTGTGACGGCGCAGCGTCCGGGCGTCCATCTCGAGCCCGACCAGGAACATGAACATCACGACGCCGATCTTCGAGATCACGCCGAGGAACGGCGCGACCGCGTCGGGCAACAGGAACTGCTGCGCCTCCGGCCACAGCGCGCCCAGCACCGACGGGCCGAGCACGAGGCCCGCGATGATCTCTCCGATCACCGGCGGCTGGCGGAGGAAACGGCGCAGGAGCTGACCGGTCATCCGCGCCGCGAACGTCACCACGGCCAATGCGAGCAGCACGTGCGCGAGCGCGTCGGCGTGGCCGGGCGCACCGGGCCGCGGCGCAACGGCGGCATCGGGCGCGACCGGCGCGGCGATGCCGCGTCCAGCGGAGTGGATCCACCAGAACGCGCCGATGCCAACGGCGATCGTCCCCGCGTAGAACACGAGGATGCGCGAGCGTTCGGACTTGGTCTGGAGCGGTGCCATTGCGGCGCGCCGGCTGCGCGCGCCGCGGAATCTAGCGGGTCATTCGACGGAGACTTCGATGTTCCCGTTCGAGGTGCGCGCGTGGCACTCGGCGCCGCCGGCGCCGATCGTCACCATCCGGTCGTCGCTCGAGCCGGACATCGCCAGGGCGCCGCGCACCGAACGCGCATCGACGCGGCCGCTGCTCGTCACCGCGTGCAAGAGCCCCGCGGAGTCGCCCGAGAGCCGCACGTGGATCCCGCCATTGCTCGTGTCGAGCCGGAACGACTCGCGGTAGTTCGGCAGCGGCGCGAGGGAGATCGCGCCGTTGCTCGAATGGGCGTCGACGCGCGAGGCGACGCCCGCGAGCTGGATCCCGCCGTTCGAGGTGTGCAGTTCGCACGGACCGGACGCGCCGTCGACCACGATCGTGCCGTTGGAGGTCGTCACGGCCACCGCGCCGCGCTGGCCCGTGACCGACACGTTTCCGTTCGAGGTGTCGATGCGCGCGTCGCCGCCGCAGTTCACGAGCCGGACGTCGCCGTTGCCCGTGTTCACCTCGACGCTGCCGACATCGGGCAGGCGGATCGTGAAGGCGCAACCGTCGCCGTTCTGCCGGCCGCCCGGATACTCGGCCCGCACGAAGAGCCGGCCGGCGTCGTCGCGCGTCGCGAGAACCCGCACCTGCGCGAGCCGCGCCCGCGCTTGCGCGTCATCCGAGCCGCCCGCGGTCTTCACCGCGTCGATCGCGACGTCCGCAGCGCTCGGGTCGACGGCGATCTCGATCGCTCCGTTCTCCGACTCGACGAGGACTCCGGTGCCCGGCTGGTGCGCGGCGCGCAGCGATTCCGGCGCGCTCGCGCGGTGCACGCTCATGCAGCCGGAAAGCGCGACGGCGACGAGGACAACGGCGAGTCGGGTCATCTGCATCACGGGCGGTGCTCCCAGTTTCCCAGGTTTCCCAGCTTCCGAGTTCCGATCGGACGAATCGGCGGCAACGCGCGGGCGAGGCGCGGGGTTCCTACCCGTTGCGCCCGCCTCGGATTGTGAGAGGATAGGCGCCCGAACGACCGGCGGGATCCCCGCCGGTCGCTTCCTTTTTCTTCGGACGGGGGTTTTTCCGATGGTCGATCGCGTCGCGCACAAGACCGCTCAGAGCACGCTGCCGCCGCTTCGTGGCGCGGCACTCGCGCAGCTCGTGGTCGACGGCAAGCACGCGGAGCTCGAGCAGCGCTGGATGATCGCGCTGTCCGAGGGGTACCGGAACTTCCACGACTTCCTCGCCGCCGCGCAGGGCCTCGCGGAGAGCGGCCAGGCCGACATGGCGGGCAGCCTGCTCTCCCTGCTCCTCTCCCACCTGCACGACACCGGCCCGATCGACGGGACCGAGCTGGTCGTCGAGCGCTCCATCTACATCGCCCCGCGTCACGCCGAAGTCCGCAAGCGCGTCGTGCAGCTGCACGACAAGATCGGCTTCCGCGGCGTCGAGAAGCTCCTGTCGCCGCTCGACGGCGTGAAGGGCGACGACCACGCGGGCATCCGCGAGCGCGTCGCGAAGCTCCTCCGCCTGCGTCCGGGCACGTTCGTGAACGGCACCGTGCGCGTCGGCCCCGAGCGCGTGGTCGAGTTCCGCCCGGACGAAAAGCAGTTCGTGCTGACCGACGGCGAGACCGAGCGCACCATCACTCCGGACGCCGCGGGCACCGAGCTCACGCTGCTCGACAACGACGACTTCCGCGTCCTTCTGCGATTCGACCCCGAGCGGTTGAAGCGCATGGCGTCCGAGGAGCCGGTCTCGCTCATCGTCTCTGCGCTGAAGTCGTCGAAGAACCGCCTCGAGTTCCCCGCGCTGAAGAAGTTGCTCGCGCGCGGCGTCGTCGCCCCCACCGCGTTCGCACGCTGGTGGAACAAGGTGAAGGGCCTGGTCGACCGCAACCCGATGATCCAGGTCTACGGGACGAAGGATCCGACCATGATCCTGCGCAACGTCCCGATCACGCACGAGGAAGAGCTGAAGGCGAAGATGGCG
>CAZOLL010000335.1:4271-5162 GCA_964580365.1 uncultured Phycisphaeraceae bacterium | reverse complement strand
GGCACCGCGGCGGTGACGCCGGTCCGCATCCTCGAGGCGATCGCGACCTACGAGCGCACGCTCGTCTCCGATCAAGCGCCGGTCGACATCCCGGGCGCGCTCACGCCGCAGCAGGTGAACGGCCTCAACATCTTCAACGGGCAGGGACGCTGCAACATCTGCCACGGCGGTCCGCTGTTCTCGAACTTCACGTTCCGCAACATCGGCGTGCGTCCGTCGACCGAGGACGTCGGCCGCGCAGGCGTCACGGGCAACCCTGCGGACAACGGCAAGATGAAGGTGCCGAGCTTGCGCAACGTCGGGCTGCGCGCGCCGTTCTTCCACAACGGCAGCGCGGCGACGCTCACGGACGTCGTGAACTTCTACAACCGCGGCGGCGACTTCCACGACAACCAGGACCCGGCGATCATCCCTCTCGGGCTCAACGCGCAGCAGCGGAACGACCTCGTCGCGTTCCTCGGCGCGCTGACGGATCCGCGCGTGTCGGCGCAGACGGCGCCGTTCGATCGTCCGACGCTGTACCGCGAGAGCACCAACGTGCCGCAGACGTCGCGCGTCGGTGCCGCGGGCAGCGGCGGCATCACGCCGCGTTGGGTCGCGTTCACGCCGCCGTACGTCGGCAACGACCGGCTCTCGCTCGCGATCGCGGACGGCCTCGGCGGCGCGAGCACGCTGATGGGTGTCGACATCGCGCTGTCGCCGCCCGGCACGACGGTGTCCGGAGTCCCGTTCCACCTCGCGGCGTCCGCGGCGTTCTCGATGGTGCCGCTCGGACCGATGAGCGACGCCGGCGCCGGCGAAGGCTTCCGCTCCTATGCGTTCGCGAGCGCGAACAACCCGCGGGAGAACGGCCCGAGCTGCAGCTCACGGGTTCGGAGGAACTGCCGCCTG
>CAZOLL010000335.1:0-4261 GCA_964580365.1 uncultured Phycisphaeraceae bacterium | reverse complement strand
CGCGCCGCGGGCGCCGGCGTTGGCTTCCCCTCCTTGGCGTGCGCTATCGCCAACACCCCGAGCTTCGTCGGCCAGTCGATCTTCGCGCAGGCGTTCACGTTCGACGCCGGCGCGCCGGCGGGCCTCGCGGCGACCAACGCGCTGCGGATGACGTTCTTCTCACAGTGATTTCCGTTCGCCGCATCGTCCGCGCGCGCTCGGGCTGAACGCGCGCGAACGACCGCGGCACTCGCCCGGCGGGCCGTCTCCCGAGAAGGGGGCGGCCCGCCAATTTCATTTCGGCGGCGGAGCGGCGGCGAGCGCGGCGCGCCAGCGGGCGATGAGGGCGTCCTGGTCGGATTGGAATTGGGGGAAGGCTGCGTTGTCCGCGTTCGCGCCCTCCGGGATGCCGGTGAGCTTCACGAGCGATGACCAGGCGGCCATGCGAGCGTTGCTGTCACGAAGTCGCGGCAAGAGGTCGAGCACGCGCGCGCCGCGTCCCATCCCGAACAGCGCGCGAATCGCGCGCGCCGATCCGTAGAAATCCACCGCTGTCACGAGCGCGTCCGCGTCGCCGCGCGCGGCAAGGAAGTCGACAATCGGATCGAGTGAGAACTCCGCGCCGGTGCGGAGCGCCGACTGGCCCGGCGGGAACAAGACCGCAGCGAGTTGATCAGGGCGGGCGCCGCCGGCGGCCATCACGAACTCATCTACATCAATACGCCCGCTACGCGCCAGCTCGGAGATGTCGGCTGCTAGGCCACCCTCGAGTGCCGGGCGCACGAAGTCGAGCGGTCGCGCCGACTCGCGGAGCGCCTTTCGGACGATGTCGACCTTGCCGAGGGAAACGAGGCCCCACGCAGCGCTGGTTCGACAGTCCAGACTGGAATGCGACAGCAGCTGCGTCAATTCCGGCACCGCGTTCAGTTGCGTAAGCGTACGCACCGGGCCCTTCGGGTCGGCCCTCGACTCGCCAAACTGACGCCACGCGATCTCGACCTCGCGGATTCGGATCGCATCGGCAATCTCGGATCGGTGTTCCGCGAGCCTCGCGCACAACTCTTCCCACCCACGATCGTCGTTCGAGCGCATCGCCGTGATCGCGTCCGGCAACGCCAGCTGAAAGAACTCCGCGGCGGCGGCGTCGCGCAGGCCGGAGTCACCTCCGCGCCTCATTGCGTCGATCAAGACATCGACGTCCGTTCGCCAGAGAAGAGCGAAGCAGCGATTGGCCGCTGGCAAGTGAGGATCGAGACGCGGCCACACCGCACGCGCCGCGGCGGCGAATCGCAGTCCCTCGGCGCGCATCGCGAACGATTCGCACAACGACTCCGCGATCTGCGGCGCAGCGGCGACCATCGCCGCCTGGTCCGAACAACGCTCGATGGCCGCGTTCGCGACGATCGCGTCCGCATCGAGCAGGAGCTTGGTCCGCGCTTCGCGATCTAGCGGATCGAGCCCGATCGAGGTCACGAACTCGAGGCGAAGCGCCGGCGACGGATCGACCGCCAGGATCGCGAAGATCGCCGGTTCGACGACGTCGGCCTTCTGCCACGCGATCGACCGCAGAAAGTTGCGGCGTTGTTCCTCGTCCGGCCGCGCGGCAACGGCTCGCGCGAGGCGCTCGCCGAACTTCTCGCCCCGCACGGTCGCGATCTCGGCGAGCAGCCGCACGATCGGCGCAGACCCACTCTGAACCTTGACCACGGCGGCATCCGCGCCGAGCCCGAGCTCGACGCCGAGAGACGTTTTCGCGAGCGGCGAGCCGCAGAGCGCATTCAGCATCTGCGGCTCGTTCCGATCGAGTCCGCGTTGGACCAGGGGAAGAAGGGGTCGCGGTGAGTTTGCGACCATCAGATGGAAGTAGAGGGCTTCCTTCAGTTCGTCGTTCGCTGCATCGAGCCAGGCCGTGGGGTCGAGCGGGCGCGCAACCGCCTGGGACAGCACGAGTGCCGGCCACGGATGAGGCTCGCTCTGGAAGAGTTCGATTCCCGATCGACGCTGTTCGGGAGTCGCACCCACCAGGCGGAACAACAGGCCGCGTTGCCGGATGGACGGCTCCGGGTCCCTGACCAGCCGCTCGATGCCGTCGGGGCACGGGACGTTCGCCTGAAGGTTGCGAACGATTTCCGACCGGAACGTCGTCGGAAGCTTCGGCCAGAGTTCGCGCAGCGCGTCTGCCGCCGGAGACGCGATCAACAGCAGGTTCGTCGGAACGACTTCTGAGATCCGCTTCGGGTCCGGTTGTGAAGCGAGGAAGCGTTCGAGGATTGCGCCCATTCTGCCAGCGGCTGCGGGATCCGATCGCTGCGCAAGCCTCTCGAGCACCTCCCTCCGGAGCCACGTGAGCGATGCGAATTGGGCATTCGTCCCAATGAGGCGCTCGAACCTCGCGAAGTCTCCGGACTTTCCCGAGGAGAGGAAAGTCATCGCGACCGCGCGGGCGATCTCGACATCGTTCAAGTCGATGCCGTCGATCAAGCGATCGGGTACGGGACGATCCTGGCGCACGAATGTATTCAGCAGGGCGTTCGTGAACCCGGCATCCCGCGCCGTCAGCGCCAAGTCCACGACACGCTGTTCCTGATCCGCAAGCCGCACGACGTAGAGGAAGTCGGCCAACCCGCCGCCCCGGATCCGGTAGGTCTCGACGATCTGCTCCGGAGAAAGCACTCGGAAGACCGTCGCAACCTTCTCGATCGTCCGAGAGCTCCCGTCCGCCAGCATCGCGATCAGCAATTGCTTCGCATTCTCCACCGCCGCCGCCTGCCGGTCATCCGTCGGCTTCTCCTCGACCCGCGCGCTCGCCGCCTCCCCCGCCGCCTTCGTCCCCGCGAAGTCCTTCTGCACCCGCTCCAAGAACGCCTTCGCGACATCGACTTCGTCGCGCGCCTGCGCGATGCGCGCCATCCGCACGAGCGCCTTCGCCGCCAGCTCCTTGTCGCTCGTCGCGCCGAGGTCGACGCAGCGCTGGTAGAGCTGCAGCGCCTTCGCGAAGTCGCGCTCGGCGGTCTCTTCGAGCCACGCTTCGAGGTAGGCGTCCTTCGCGGTCTTCACCTCCTGCGCGAACGCGGGAGCGGCGAAGCCGAGGGACGCCAGGCCGAGCGAGACGAGCGATGCGACGATCGGTTTCATGCGGGTCTCCTTCGCGCGCCTTTGTCGCTCGATCGCGGTGCTTTCCTGTCACGCGATCGTCATCGTTCGCGATTGATTCGTCACGCGCTCGCGTCCGGCCTTCCGTCGGGCACGAAGCGGTAGCCGATGCCGTGCACCGTGCGGATGAAGCGCGGCGCCTCCGGGTCGTCCTCGATCTTCTTCCGCAGCTTCACCACGAAGTTGTCGATCGTCCGCTCGGACGGGTAGGCGTCGACGCCCCACGCCTGGTCGAGGATCTCCGCCCGCTTCAGCGGTTGGTCGGGCCGCGCGAGGAACAGGCGCGGGAGGCCGACCTCGTGGTGCGAGAGCAGGTGCTCGCGGTCGCCCTTCCACAACCGGTAGCGCGCAAACGAGACGCGGACGTCGGCAAAGCGCGCGTCGACCTCGGATGCCGGCGCCGCGCCGGCCGCTTCGCGGAGCTGCGCCCGCACGCGCGCGAGCAGCTCGGCGAGGCCGAACGGCTTCTTCACGTAGTCGTGCGCGCCAAGGTCGAGCGCGCGCACGACGTCGGTCTCGGCGTCGCGCGCCGAGAGCACGAGGACGCGCGGCCGGCGCTGGGTCTCCGGCAGCTTGCGCAGCACGTCGAAGCCGCTGATGCCGGGGAGCATGAGGTCGAGCACGACGAGATCCGCGTTCGCGCGCGTGAGCTGCTTCAGCGCGTCTTCGCCGGACGACGCGACGCGGACCGCGTGCCCCTCGAAGACGAGGTTGTCCTTCAAGCCGCGCGCGAGCGCCGCGTCGTCCTCGACGACCAGGATTTCGCTCATCGCGCCGGCTCCCGCGCGGCCGGGATCGTGACGACGGCGCGCGTCCCGCCGTCCGCCGGGAACTCGAGCACGAGGTCGCCGCCCGCCGCGCGCGCGGCGCGCCGAGCGAGGAAGAGGCCCATCCCGGCGCCGCCTTCGCGCGACTTCACGCCCTCGGCGCCGCGGAACCAGCGCTCGAACAGGCGCGGGCGCTCGGCCGGCGCGACGCCCGGGCCGTGGTCGCGGACCGTGATTCGAACGGAGTCGACCGCGCGGTCGATCTCGACCTCCACGGAGGCGGGCGTGCCGCCGTACTTCGTCGCGTTGTCGATCAGCACGTCGAGGATTTTCCCGACCGTGACATTGGCATTTGCAAGCTG
>CAZOLL010000334.1:0-5188 GCA_964580365.1 uncultured Phycisphaeraceae bacterium | reverse complement strand
CGAACGTCAACACGAAGTCACGGACACGCATGAGAAACTCCCCAAGTCGTTGGGGCCGAAGGGTCTTCGACGCGGTGGGGACGGCAGGATCGCAGCGGGCGGATCGTAGGTCGGGGGTCTTGGGCAGTCAACCGAAGGCGGGCTCCGGCGCCCGGTACAACGTCGCGGCACTCACTCGCGCTCCTGCACGCCGATTTCAACGACGGTTACGGTATCGGCGACTCGCCGTTTCCAGGAATCTCCGCTCGCGCCTCGTGAGGCTCGGGAGACCCGATTCGTTGATCTTCGCGAGGAGTCGATCGACCTCACGACGGCTCTCCTGATCTTCCTCCGCGGCCGCCTGCGCGCGCGCGCGGCGCCAACGCTCCGGGATGGCGCGGATCGAGCTGCCCCACCAGATCGTCACGAACCCGAACGCCGCGCCTCCGATGTGAGTGGCGTGCGCGACGCCGTCACCGGTCGAGCGGATCGTCATGACGACATCGATCGCCACGAGGATCAGCGCCAGCGCCATCGCGGGAAGGCGGATCACGAAGAACACGACCTCGGCGCGCGGCGCGATCACCGCGAACGCGACCGTCACTGCCATTGCGACGCCGGACGCGCCGAGCATGAACGCGTCGCCCCCGCCCCGGAGCCAGAGCCAGCCCAGGAACGCCAGCGAACCGGCCAACGCTGCGCCGGCGCAAAACGCGAAGAACCCGCGCTTGCCGAGCCGCGCCTCGACGGTCTCGCCGAAGAACCAAAGCATCAGCGCGTTGAAGACGAGATGCAGCGGGTCGTTCTCGGAGTGAATGAACGAGTAGGTGACCAGCCGATACCACTGCAGTGGGTTCGACAACGTGCCGACATCGAGCGCGAGCGCGTCGGTGAGGCGCAGCGCGGGGATCAGCTGCAGGACGTAGACGACGATCAGACCGATGACGATCTGCCGCGTGGCGGAGGCGGCACGGAACCGGTTGATCGAGAACAGCCGGTCGGACTCGTCGTGATACCACTGGGGGCGCATCTTTGAGGATTACGGCACCGACGGGAGGGCATCGCCGCGCGCGACGGGCGCAGTGTAGTCCGCGGCGGCACGACGGACAAGGCGCGCGCGTTCCGGCGAAGCGCCGCTATCCTCCCGCTTCGTTCCGTTCCGACCGGAGAGCCGATGCCCGCACGCGTGATCGACGGCCGCGCCATCGCCGAACGGATTCGCACTCGGCTGCGCGAGGAGGTCGCGGAACTCGCGCGCGTCCTCCCGCCGATCCAGCTCGCGTCCATCGAGGTCGGCGACAACGCCGCCTCCGCGCTGTTCATCCGCAACCAGGCCCGCGCGGCGCAGGAAATGGGGATGCGCTTCGAGCACGTCCACCTTCCGGCCTCGACCGACGAGGATGCCCTCGTCCGCTGCATCAAGGAACGCAACGACGACCCGGCCGTGAACGGCATCCTGGTGCAGCGGCCGCTCACCGCAGGGATCAACGCGCGGCGCGTGCAGGCGAAGGTCCACCCCGACAAGGACGTCGAGGGCCTGAACCCGTCCAACATGGGTTACATCGCGATCGGGGAGCCACGCCTCGTGCCGTGCACCGCGCTCGCATCGGTGCGCGTAATGCTCTCGACGGGGCTCGAGCCGCGCGGCAAGGACGTCGTCGTGATCGGCCACAGCGAAATCGTCGGCAAGCCGATCGCCTTCCTGCTGCTCAACCAGTTCGCCACGGTCACCATCTGCCACGTCGCGACGCAGGACGTGTCGGTTCACACGCAGAAGGCGGACGTCGTGTTCGTCGCCGTCGGCAAGCCCGGGCTCGTCACCGGCTCGATGGTGAAACCGGGCGCGGTGGTCATCGACATCGGCATCAACCAGGTGAAGGACGCGAGCGGCGCGACACGCGTCGTCGGCGACGTCGACTTCGAATCGGTCGCGGCAGTGGCCGGGTTCATCACGCCCGTCCCGGGAGGCGTCGGCCCGGTGACGGTCGCCACGCTGCTCGGGAACGCGGTGACCGCGACGCGGCTGCAGCACCGCGACCGCCTCGGGCCCGTGGATTTCAGCGCGCTCGGCGCGCCGTGAACGAAGTGCAGGATCGCGCCGCGCGCGTCAGCGCTTGCGGCAGAGCACGAACTCGGCGACGCTTTTCAATGCGTCCTTCGCGGAGGACGCCGGAAGCGGATCGATCGCTTCGGTCGCGTCGCGGATGAAGTCGTCGGCGCGCTGGAACGCGTAGTCGAGCGCGGGGCCCACCTCGAACTCTTCCATCAAGCGCGCGCGGCGGTTCGACGAAGCCGCCGCGGACTCGGCGGTCCCGTTGGTCGCGCCGGAACCGTTCGCTTCGTGGGCGGCGCCGAGCACGAGCGCCTCGAGGCGACGCCGATCGTCGGGGGCGAGCGTGGCGGCGAGACGGATGAGCGGCAGAGTGAGCTTGCCGCCGTCGAGATCGGTGCCGAGCGACTTCCCCACCACCGCTTCGTCGCCGATCAGATCGAGGCAGTCGTCGATCACTTGGAAGGCGATCCCGATGCTGCGGCCGAAGCGAGAGAGGCGCTCGACGTGGTCCTTGGTCGCACCGGCGTAGAGCGCGCCGAGCTCGCAGCTCGCGGCGTAGAGCTCGGCCGTCTTCGCCTCGATGATCTTGAGGTAGCGCGGCTCGTCGAGGCTGAAGTCGAAGCGATCGAAGATCTGGTCGATCTCACCGCGGCAGACGACCTGCGTCACGCGCGCGAGGAGTCGCGACGCGTCCGGGGTCGGCAGCGCGACCGACATCGCGAACGCGCGCGCATAGATGAAGTCGCCGAGCAGCACCGGCACGTGGTTGCCGTGCAGCTCGTTCACCGTCGGGACGCGTCGGCGCATCGACGCGTGATCGAGGATGTCGTCGTGGACGAGCGTCGCGGTGTGGATCAGCTCGACGATCGCGGCGAGCTTCGGGTGGCTGGAGTTGACACGGCCGGTCGTGGCCTTCGCGGCGAGGAACACGAGCGCCGGGCGCAGGCGCTTGCCCGCGTACTTCGAGATATGCCCCACCAGCCCTTCGAGCGCGCGCGAATCCGTCGCCAGGTCGCGTCGGATCTCCGACTCGAGCGCGGCGAGTTCCGGCGCCACCGGCGCGAAGCAATCGGCGAGTTCCACCACCAACGGTCTCTCCGTCAGGTTCCGGTCTGAGTCGGCGCCGGGGGCTTCGGCGCGCTCTCGTCCTCGTCGTCGCCCGTGTCCTTCAGGCCCTTCTTGAACTCGCTGATGCCCTTTCCCATCCCGCGCATCATCGTGGGGATCCGCGACCCGCCGAACAGGACGAGCGCGATGATCAGGATGATCCAGAGCTCCTGCGGACCAGGAAGCAGTGCGAGCAGGTACGGATCAAGCATCGCCATCGAACGACCTCCGGGGGACTTCCGGCGCGCCGGGCGAGCGGAACGTCGCGCGCTTCTCCGTCCACCACGACTCCCAGCGAGCGGCATCGTCGCCCTGGTCGGCGCCGGTGAGGCGCACCAAGTGCTCACGGGCCGTTTTCTTGACGTCCGTCTGGGGCGAATTCATCGCGCGCACCAGGATATCGACCGCCTCACGATCGCGGCGGAAGTTCGGCCCGTAGAAGATTTTCAGCACGTCTTCCATGAGGTCGAGGAAACGCGCGCGCAGCGCGAACAGTTCGCGCGACAACCAGGCCGCGAACCAGCAGAGCACGCCGACCGCGATCGCGAGCAGGCGCGTCATCCCGAACTGCTCGTCGAGCCAGCGCATCGCGCTCGGGACGAGCGCGCCGACGACCAGGACGAGGCCCGCGATCACGAGAATCGGCGCGGACGCGCTCTTCCGTCGATGAGTCGGCAGCGATGCCGCGGCGCCCGCGGACAGCTCGGGAGGAATCGTCATCGAGACCGACCGCCGCCGCGAGCGAGCAGGTCGCGCATGCTCGTGCCGAGGACCGCGGGACTCTCCGCCACGACCACGCCCGCGCGCTCGAGCGCCGCGACCTTCTCCGCCGCGGTCCCCGCGCCGCCCGAGATGATCGCGCCCGCGTGGCCCATGCGCTTGCCCGGCGGCGCCGTGCGGCCCGCGATGAACGCGACGACCGGCTTCTTCATCGACGACTGGACAAAGCGCGCGGCGTCTTCTTCCGCCGTGCCGCCGATCTCGCCGATGAGGATCACTGCGTCGGTGCCCGGGTCGGCTTCGAACAGCTTCAGGCAGTCGATGAAGTTGGTCCCGTTGATCGGATCGCCGCCGATGCCGACGCAGGTCGACTGTCCGAGGCCGAGCGACGTGAGTTGCCAGACGGCTTCGTAGGTCAGCGTGCCCGAGCGCGAGACGACGCCGATGCGACCGGGCTTGTGGATGTACCCGGGCATGATGCCGATCTTGCAGGCGCCGGGCGTGATGACGCCGGGGCAGTTCGGACCGATCAACCGCACGCCGTCGTACCGCGCGAGCCGCTGGCGCACGCGCATCATGTCGACGACCGGGATGCCCTCGGTGATGCAGACGATCAGCTTCACGCCGCCGTCCGCGGCCTCGAGGATCGCGTCCGCGGCGAACGGCGGCGGCACGTAGATGACGGTGGCGTCTGCGCCGGTCGCTTGAACCGCGGCGCTCACCGTGTCGAACACGGGAACGCCGTCGTGCTTCGTCCCGCCCTTGCCGGGCGTGACGCCGCCGACCATCTTCGTCCCGTACTCGATCATCTGCTTCGAGTGGAAGCTGCCGGCCGAGCCGGTGATGCCCTGGCAGATCAGTTTCGTCTTCGAGTCGACGAGGATGCTCACGACGCACGACCTCCGCGCCCGGCGCTCGAGGAACGCGCGGCGCGCATGGCGCCGACGACCTTCTTCGCGGCGTCTTCCATTCCGGCGGCGGTGATCAGCGCGAGGCCGCTCTTGTCGAGCAGCTCGCGTCCGCGCTCGACGTTCGTGCCCTCGAGCCGGACGACGACGGGGACGTCGATCTTCGACGCGCGCGCGGCCTCGATGATGCCGGCGGCGATGACGTCGCACTTCATGATGCCGCCGAAGATGTTCACGAGGATGGCCTCGACGGCCTTGTCCTGCAGGATGATGCGGAACGCCTCGCGCACCTGGTCGGTGGTCGCGCCGCCGCCGACGTCGAGGAAGTTCGCCGGCATCTCGCCGTGCAGCTGGATGATGTCCATCGTCGCCATCGCGAGGCCGGCGCCGTTCACCATGCAGCCGATGTTCCCGTCGAGCG
>CAZOLL010000333.1:0-5197 GCA_964580365.1 uncultured Phycisphaeraceae bacterium | reverse complement strand
CCCGGCGCCGCGCCCACCGGCCGCGCCGCTCCCTGCGTCCCCCGCGCCGGCCCCCCGCGCCCCGGCGCCCGGGCTCCGCGTCCCGTTCCCGGGGGGGGGCGGCGCGGCGCCGGTCATTCGTTCGATCCACGTCGATTCGTTCTCCGAGCTGACGGGCGAGCGCCGTCCCGGCGCGAAGGCGGACATCGCGCGCGAGGCGACGGACGTCACCGCGGAACGAGCCGTCGTCGAGGCACCGAACGTGTGGCGCGTCACCGCGCCGCCGGGCAGTTCGGCGCGCATCACGGTCGAGCTCGACGGCGGCCGCACCGCCGCCGCGTCCGACGTGAAGATATTGCCGCTCGGCCCCGAGAAACCCATCGACGTGAAGCTCGCCGTCGCGAAATCGAAGTCGGCGCGCGGGCGCGTGCTGCAGCCGGACGGCACGCCGGCGGTCGGAGCCGCGGTGACGTTGTCCGCGTCCGATCGCGGAGTGATCCGCCGGCTCGTCGCGTACCGCACGCGCACCGGCGCGGACGGAGCGTTCGAGTTCGCGTCGATCGACGACGGCTCGTGGGTCGTGCGGGCGACCACCGACGTCCTCGCGAGCGCGCCGGCCCCGGCCGACACGACCGGCGTGGACCGCATCGACGGGCTCGAGCTGAAGCTCGACGCCGCCGCGTCGATCTCCGGCCGTCTCACGATCCGCGGCGCGCCGGCGACAAGGCCCGCGATCGTGCTCGCGCTCCACTACCGGAACTACGGATTGAGCGGCGAGTGGCTCCCTGTCGCGGCGTGCCGCACCGACGCGTCGGGCGCGTTCTCGCTCGCGCCGCTCACCCCCGCGCTCACGTTGCTCGCCGTGCGACCGCTGCCCGACGCGGAGGACGGCGCGCTCCGCAGCTTCACCGAGGAATCGCCGCCGGTGACGCAGAACGGCTGGCCGTGGGTCGTCTTCGTCGAGAAGCCGTCCGAGCGCGCGCGCCTCGACATCGACCTCGACGGCGAGAAGACGCTGTTCGTGCCGGGGCGTGTGACCGTGAACGGCCTCGCGCGCGCCGGGCTGCGCGTGTCGGCGCGCTCGATCTCGACGGAGCCCGGCAAGACGGCGAAGCGCGCACCGCGCAGCGCGACTCAACGCTTGGTCGAGACCGACGGCGACGGTCGGTTCCGGCTCCGGCTCTCCGGCGCCGGCTCCTACGAGATCGAGATCTCGGGCGGACACCTGCTGTCGCGGCGGACGCTCGACATCGCGCCCGGGGCGCCGGAGCTTTCCCTGTCGCTCTCGTCCGGACGCGTGACCGGCCGCGTCCTGGTGGAGGGCGCGAAGTCGGGGGAACGGGACTGGCGCATCCTCCTGGAGGCGCCGCGTCTCGCGAACGACGGCGGCGCCGCGTTCGAGACGGTCGATCAGGAGCAGATCCACGCCGACGGGAGCTTCGCGTTCGAGGACATCCCGGTCGGCAAGTGGCGGGTCACCACCCAGGACGTCAGCGGCAGGCGCGCCACCGTCGCGAGCGCGCCGTTCGAGGTTGCCGAAGGCCAGTCGCTCGCGCTCGAGCCGCTCCCGTTCCCGAACGCGGCGCCCGTCGAGGTCTCCCTCAAGCTCGGCACCGCCGCCGCGGCCGATCCGAAGGCGCGACTTCCCTACGCCGCCCTTTCGATCACCAGCGCAGACCCGGCGGCGCCGCTCGCGCGGGAGTTCCAGGGGTGGTTCGTGGACGGCAAGGCCCGCGTGAACGGACTCCCGCCGGGCAAGGTGAAGGTGCACGTGCGGGCCTACGGCAAGTGGTCCGCGAGCGAGGATCAGGTGGTCGATCTCCCCGCCGACGGCACCCGCGTCCAGCTCGAGTTCGTCGTCGATCCGATGCCCTGATCGCCTGCACGAACGCCGGGCGATCGCGCTTGAGATCGCCGATCCGCGACTTCTAGGATCGCGCCGACTCGTGCGGCTCGAACGCCGAACGCACCGCACCCGCTCGCCTCCGAGGAAGACGATGAACCACCGCATCAAGTCCGGCGCGCTCGCGCTCGTTTCGCTCGCGCCGCTGCTCACCGGTTGCTCGCTGTTCGACATCGGGCCGCTCGGTCGCACCGCGATGACCGAAGAGAAGCGCGACTACACCGACGAGTGCTCGGGCCCCGCGCTCGAGAAGGTGACCGATCCGTCGCAGTATCCGGACTTCGCGGCAGGCTACGGCCGCAAGGACGACCTGCTCGCCGCGATCGACGGAACGCTCGACTACTTCGCGAAGCCTTCCTCGCAGCGCCGCGGCATGCCCTACCTCGACGTCGATCACGCGCGCGCGCAGCGCAGCCTCGAGTTGTTCCGCGACGTCGTCACGCGAGCGCAGTCCGCGTCCGAGTTGAACGCGATGATCGTCGACGCGTTCGAGGTCTACCGCTCGAAGGGCTGGCACGGCACCGGCGACGTCCTGTTCACCGGGTATTGCTCGCCGATCTTCAAGGCGAGCAAGACCGAGACCGGCGAGTTCCGATACCCGCTCTACCAGCGTCCCAAGGAGTTGCTCGCGGACGAGTGGGGCACACCGCTCGGCTGGGGCTCGCCGGGCACGCCGTCCCCGTCGCGGGCGGACTTCGACAACGGAGCGCTGAAGGGCAGGAACCTCGAGCTCGCGTGGCTGCGCGACCCGCTCGAGGTGTTCATCGTCCACGTGCAGGGCAGCGCGAAGCTCGAGATGCAGGACGGCCGCTACATGCTGGTCGGCTACGCGGGCAAGACCGAGCGTGCGTACTCCGGCCTCGGGCAGAACCTCGTCGAGGAAGGCGAGATCCCGAAGGACGAGCTGTCGCTCCGCTCGGTGAAGGCGTGGATGCGCAGCCACCCGAGCGAGGCGACCGGGTACATGCAGAGGAACGAGTCCTACGTCTTCTTCCACGAGATCAACGCGGGGCCGTTCGGCAGCTTGAACATCCCGGTCACCTCGTACCGCACGCTCGCGACCGACATGACGCGATACCCTCCGGGCGGCATCGCGTTCGTCAACTGCGAGATCGGCGCGTCGGGCGGCGGTCACGCGCAGTTCCGCCAGTTCATGATCGACCAAGACACCGGCGGTGCGATTCGCGCGTGCGGCCGAGCGGACATCTACACCGGCATCGGCCCCGAGGCCGAGATGATCGCGGGCGACACCTACAGCGTCGGCAAGGTCTGGTACATCTACGCCAAGCCCGGCCGCTGACGCGGCTGCGGTTCCGCCCAGCTCGTCCCGATTCCGCCGGTTCAGCGCGGCTCGATCGTGCGCGCAAGTGCGCGCAGCGCATCCTTCGCGTCGTCGCCGAGCGGCGGCACCGACGCGGTGCGACCGCAGATCTCCACGTAGGCCTCGATCAGCTCGAACGGCCCCTTCGCGAGCACGTCGCGCAGTCGTCCCGGCGGGCCGAGCTTGTCGACCGCCTCCGCCATTCGCAGGACGACGCGCGTCCCCCATCGATCGTCTTCGGTGCGCGGCGCGTCGACGAGCGGGCCGGTGCCGTTCCACATCGACCACTCGAGCCGCGCTCGCGCGTCGGCGGCGAGGTTTTCGTCCTGCAGTCGCGCGAGGTTCGTCTCGAAGCGCTCGAACGCGCGGCGCGCGGCGGCGTCGATCTGCGGCGGCCGCAGCCCGCGCTCGTCGATCGCCTGCTCGCGCGGCAGTTCGAGCAACGCGCCGACGCCTTCGTCGAGCATCGTGATCCACGCGCGCGCGAGCGGGTCGTGCATCGGCCAGGTGCGCCACCGATCGGACGCCGCGATCAGCTCGCCGAACGCGAGGTGGAACAGCTCGGGCGCGACCACGCGCTCCAGCTCCTCGCCGAGCGCGTCGCCGAAGCGGCGGGTCGCCGGTCCGCGCGCGGGCGCCGCGGGCAGAGGGCCGAGGACGCGGCGCACCATCGCGCGCGCGTCGACCAGCAGGAGGCGGCGCTCGCCTTCCGCCGCGACGAGCGCGGGCAGGAGTTCGGGCAGACCCGCCACGGGGATCACGTCGAGCGGCACCCGCGCGACGGACGGGTCGGGCAACAGCCGCGCGACGCGCGACCCGATGACGTCGCGCCGTGAAGCGAGCGCGGCGCACGAGCGCGTGATCGCATCCTCGGACTCCGCTCGAAACCGGCGCGCGATGTCGAACGTGAACTTTCGCGCTTCCTCGGCCGCGGGCTCCGCACCCGCAACGGCGGTGCGTGTCCGGTCGATCTCCTCGGTGACCGACTCTTCCGTCGTCGCGGTCGCGAACGCGATCCAGCGCACGAGTCGATCGACGGATTCTGGTCGCACGCCCGTGGCGGCGCCGTCGAGCCAACGCAAGAGCGCGACGCCGGACGCGGCGTCGATATCGACGCGCGGCCCGCCGCGCGCGTCGGGCTCGACCGCGCGCGGGACTTCGGTCGCGGGCGGCGCTTCGATCGGAGCGGGCGCGCTCGACGCGGGCGGCGGCGCATTCATCGCGGGCGACGGAGCGTTCGTCGGCTCGACCGCGATCGGGAACGGCGGCGCCGCGGGCGGGGCGCCGCACGCAGTCAGCGCGGCGAGCGCGAGCACGAGCGGCGGAAGGACTCTCACTGCGGCGCGCGCCGCACCGTGTAGGTGGACTCGAGATCGGCGAGCCCGGGCAGGTGGAACACCACCTTCAACTTCGAGGTCTGCTCGTCGACCTCCGCCCACGTCGAACGGCCGACCGCGCCGCACGGCACCGTGCGGTCGAGGATGCGCTCGCGTTCGGTGACGTCGAGCACCGTGATGGTCGGCCACTCGCCGGTGATGCCGACGAGCGCGGAGATCTCGAGCACACCGGTCTCGCCGGGCGCGAGCGTGATCACGTCGCCGGCGAGCGCGCCGTCCTTCGGCTCCTTCTTGCCGTCCTGCGGTCCGGCGAGCACGCGCACGTGCGTCCACGGCTTCACGCGCGCGAGCGCGAGCGCCTGATCGAGCGGCGAGAGCGACGCCGCCGGCTCTCCGGTCTCGCGCGGTCCGCACGTCACCACGCGGATCGGTGCGTCCTCGCCGCGCACGCGGATCTCGTACACCGGGTCGAGCGGCGACGGCTCCGCGGACGAATCCAACGAGAAGTCCTCGCTCGGCCGCCCCATCAGCGCCCGGATCTTCGCGTCGTCCGCTCCCTCGACCTGCACCGTCTCGCGCCATTCGAGCCGGTCGACTTCGACGGAGTCGACGCGCACGCGGCCCGCGGCCTCGATCGAGAGCGGCCCGCCGGAGAGC
>CAZOLL010000332.1:4320-5233 GCA_964580365.1 uncultured Phycisphaeraceae bacterium | reverse complement strand
CCGCGTTTCCCCGAGCCCAGAACTTCGAGTGAGGTCGTCATGTCGCGCGTCTGTCAGATCACGGGTCGCCGTACCCGCCTCGGCAATCAGGTCGCTCGCCGCGGACTCGCGAAGGCGAAGGGCGGCGTCGGCATCAAGACGACCGGCATCACGCGCCGCACGTTCAAGGTCAACCTGCACAAGCAGCGCATCTTCGTGCCCGAGCTCGGCCAGTTCGTGACGGTCCGCCTCTCGACCCGCGCGATCAAGGCCGTGAACAAGTTCGGCGCCTACTCAGTGCTGCTCGGCGCGGGCTTGATCTCGCCGCGCAAGAAGAAGCGCCATCGCAAGGGCGAGAAGAAGGCCTGATCGGCCGGGTCAGAACTTCGTGCGCCGCATGACGAACCGCGGCAGCGAACGGATCACGCGCATCACGGCCCACCAGATCGCGGGCGCATAGACCAAGGGCTTCTTCGCATCGATCGCGGCGAGCACGCGGCGCGCGACGGGCTCCGGCTCCGACGCGAACGGCGGCGGCTTGGCGCCGGCCGTCATCCCGGTGTGGACGAAGCCCGGCTTCACGCAGATCGTGACGAGGCCGTCCTTCCGGTACCCGTGGTCGAGCGACTCCAGGTAGTGCGAGAGGCCCGCTTTCGCGGCACCGTAGATCGCGACCGCGCGACGGCCGCGATCACCGGCGACCGACGAGAACACGCACAACGTCCCGCCGCCCCGCGCGAGCAGGCGATGACGGGCGTCCTCGCAGAAGCGGATCGTGTTCGTGAAGTCGATCTCGATCAGTCGGCGCGTCGCTTCCGCGTCCTTCTCGAGGTCCTCCTGCGCGGCGTAGACCGCGGCGCTCAGGACGACGACGTCGACCTTGCCAAGTGCGCGCCACGCGGCATCCAACGCCGGCGCGATCGACGCGGCGTCC
>CAZOLL010000332.1:0-4310 GCA_964580365.1 uncultured Phycisphaeraceae bacterium | reverse complement strand
CGCGCCGGAGCGCAGCTCGCGAGTGATGCGCAAGCCCTCGAGGTCGCACGCGACGGTCGCGGGCTCGGCGCGGCTCGTCGACCGCAGCGCGAGGTCCTGCGCCGTCTTCGCGAGATCGGCCGGGGTGCGACCGAGGAGGCACAGGCGATCGCCGCGCTCGGACATCATCCGTGCGAGGTGGCGGCCGATGCCGCGCGTCGCGCCGAGGAACACCACGTTCACGCCGGGTCTCCGAACAGCCGCACCGAGAGCGCGCTGCGAATGGTGAGGCGCGGATCGTAGCAGCGGCGCGCTTCCTGGAACGCGCCGAGCCGCGGCTCCATGGCGCGGAAGTGCTCCGGCCGCGTGAGCAGGTCCTTCGCGAGGTAGACACGGCCGCCTTCCGCGAGGACGAGCTCGTTCAGCGCGTCGACGAGCGCTTGCGTGTCGTCGCGCAGCGGGATGTCGACCGCGATCGAGGTGCCGCGCATCGGGAACGACAAGAGGCCGTCGCCTTCCGGCCCGCAGTCCTTGATCACGCAGAGGAACGACGCGCCGCCGCGCGAAGTGAGACGGTCGAGCAATCGGCGCGCGCCGTCGCGCGCTCCCCTCGCGGGCAGCACGCACTGGTACTGGGTGAAGCCGCGACGTCCGTACATCCGGTTCCACTCGCCGACCGCGTCGAGCGGGTAGAAGAACCTCTCGGCGCCGATCACGCTGCGCTCCCAATTCGTCCGGTGCGCGCCGAAGTAGAGCGCGTTGAACGCACGCACTGTCGTGCCGCGCAGGACGAAGCCCGGCAGGTCGAACGGGACGTCCACGATGCGCCGCGGCTTGGGCGCGTGCGACGGCGCCTCGTGCGGCTCGGCGAATCGACCGGCGATGAGCACACCGCGTCCGAGATCGGAGCCGCGCGAGAGGCAGTCGATCCAGCCGACGGTGTAGGGCCAGCGCGACGCCGCCGACTGCAGCGCGTCGACGAAGCCGCCGACGTCGGGGACGCGAACGGTCTCGCGCACGATCCACGGGCTCGGCACGCGCTTCATGACGAACTCGGCGTCGAGGACGTGGCCGGTCAGCCCCATGCCGCCGAGCGTCGCGAGGAACAGCTCGCGCTCGGTCTCGCGCGAGCATTCGAGGAGGCGACCTTCGCCCGTGCGGACGCGGAGCGACGTCACGTGACGGCCAAAGCACCCGTCGACGTGGTGGTTCTTCCCGTGCACGTCGGCGGCCACCATCCCGCCGAGCGTGACGTGCTGCGTGCCGGGCGTGACCGGAACGAACCAGCCGCGCGGGAGGAACAACCGGTTCAGTTCGCGCAGCGCGATCCCCGCCTCGGCGCGCACGCGCCCCGTTTCCGCGTCGAACGCGAGCAAGCGGTCGGCGCGTGGGGTCGCGATCGCGATCGGGCGGCTCGGCGGGGGAAGCGACGCGTCCCCGTAGGAGCGGCCGAGCCCTCGGAAGAGGACGGCGCCCTTCGACGCCGATTCGAGGTCTTCGGCGAACTCCTGCCGCCCGGGCCGCGCGACCTTTCCCCAGCCGCAGAGGGATCCGGTGCCGTTCGCGTCCGCGTCGAGCCCGGGCGGCGCCGAGCCCGACGTCATCCGGCCGCGCTCCGCTCGCAGAGGAGCGCGATGCTGGCCGTGAAGCCGTGCAGGAAGTTCTGCCCGCCCACCGGACCGATCTCGCCGGCTGCGAAAAAACCGGCGAGAGGCAGCGGACCGAAGCGGCTCGAGACGGCGCTCGCGTCGTGATCGGGGGTCGAGAACATCCGGCGGCCGCGGCCGTTGCACGAGAAGAGCAGAGCGCCGCGCGCCGCTCCACCGGATGTCGCGGCCGCGGCCGACTCCGCGTCGAGCAGGTGCTCGAGGTCCTCGGTCGCGCTCGCCGGGTCGCGCACCTGGAACTGCACCGTGTGCCCGAGGCGCACCGCGTCGTTGATGGCGATCGCGCCGGTCTTCGGGTCGAAGCCGATCACCGAGCGGATCAGGAAGTCGCCGCGCGAGAACGAGCTCTTGTATTCGTCGATGACGCGGCCGACGTGGAGCGCGTGGCGGACCAGCTCGAGGTCGCGGGCCGGGAGGCCCTGCAGCATCTCTTCCAGGCGCGCCAGCGCGGGACGCCCGCCGAGTTCCTCGATCACGTTGTTGCGGCACTTGGTGACGACCGCGTGGCTGCCGATGGGACGGCAACCTTGCGACACCACGGGGCGCACCGCGATCGGGCCGCCGAGGAGTGCACCGACGCAGCCGGAGTCGTGGACGTCGTCGCCGTGGAACAGCCGGTTGCCGCCTTCCGGTCCGCCGGCGCTCGCCATGCCGCCGATGATGCGCGCGCCGCGCATCTCGTGGTTCGAGTGACGCAGCACGGCGTCCATCGGGAACGAGTACGGGTCGCCGAAGACGACGAGCGCCGAGTCCTTGTCCTTCGCGGCGCGCTCGAGCGGCAGTCCGCTCAAGGTGCCGCCGCCCTCGGTTGGTTCGAACTCGGCGTGGAACGTCTCGAGGACCGCGCCCGGCGCGTAGAGCGCGATCGCGGCGGCGGCGTCGCCGTCCACGAGCTCGCGGCCGCCGGCGATGATCCCTTCCGCGGTGCATCCGACCACGTGACGCGGCGACATCCCTCCCGAGAGCGCGCCGAGCAGGGAGTCCGCGTCGTCGCGATGACGCGGCGAGGCGAAGACGACCACGAGGTCCGGCGGCTCGCGCGTCCCGCCCGCACCGGCGGTGAGACGCTCGGCGAGCTCCTGTCCGACGTCGTCGGCCGACGGTCGCGTCGAGACGGCCGCGGAGCAGATCATCGCGTCCTCGAGCGCGGCGGCGCGGCCGAGCGCATCGCGGTCACCAGGGGAAGATGGTGTCGATCGACTCGAAGTCGCGCTCGAAGTCGATCGGCTTCGGGCGCGGCTGCGACGGGCGGTCGTCCTCGGGCCGGCGCTTCTGCTTCTGCGGCCGGGTGGTCTGGTGGCCGCGCGGGTCGCCTTCGGTCATCTTCAGCGCCTGCAGCCCCGGCTGATCCTCGACTTCCTTCGCGAGCTCGCGCTGCGCGCCGTCCTTTCGCTTGCGGCGACGACGGCTCTTCTTCTCGGTCTGGTCGATGCCGGTGCGGATCATGCTGATCGGCCCGGGGTCATCGACCTTCTGGAACGGGGCCTCCCAGTCGATCTCGACATCCGGCTCGTCATCGCCTTCGTCCACGACCGGGGCAGGCTCGGAGCCCGCGGACTCGGGCGGACGCAGGGGGCCGGCGCGCATCTCGTCGAACTCGATGCGGGGGCCGCCGCCGTCGCCGTTCCCGCGACCGCGTCCACCGCCGCGCCGGCGGTCGTCGCCGCCACGGCCTCCGGAGTGCTGCGCCGGGCGGCCTTCGCCCGAACCACCGCGTCCTTCTCGATCGCGATCGCGATTGCGCCCTCGACCTCCGCGGCGGCGCCGGCCGCGGCGCGGCCCGCCGTCGTCGCGGGACTCGCGCCCGTCGCGCGCGTCGCGGGGATCTCGGTCCCCGGAGCGGGGTTCTTCGGTGCGGGCTTCGACCGGTTCACGCGGTTCGCGTTCGTCGTTCGACGGGGCGATTTCGTGCTCGCGTTGCGACGGCGCGTCCTCCGCGCCGGAATCCGAAGGAGAGCGATCGCTGGGCTCGCCCGCGTCATCTCGCGCTCGGCGATCGTCGTCGTGCGGCGCGTCGCCGTGCGCGTGCGCCGGCGCCCCGCCCTCGCGACCCGCGCCGCCGCGTCCGCGACGCCGGCGTCGTCGACGGCGCCTTCGACCGCCGCCTCCGTCGCCGTCGCCGTGCGGGCGCGCGTGGGGAGCGCGCTCGCGATCGTGGGACGGGTCGCCTCCCGCGCTGGACTCGGCGAGTTGCGGCTCGCCGTCGAGTGCGTCGTCGGGCGAACCGCCATCCGACTCCGCGCCGGCGTCGTCCGTGTAAGCGCCCGCTTCGGCGTGTTCGCCGTCGTGTCCGTCGTGCGCGTCTCGTGCCTCTTGCGACGGGTGCGGGCCGCGGCGGCCCTCGACGATCTGGGCGTAGAGGTTCTCCCAGAAGTGCACCTCGGACGGGTCGCGTCCGAACAGCCGGCACTCGATGCGGAAGAGGTCGAGCGCGTCGACGAAGTAGTCGCGCTGGACGAGGCCGGCCGGCTTCAGTCGGCGGCGGCGGCTGCCGCGCTGCTTCAAGAGACGCGGCTGCGCGATGACGATCTGCTTGATCTGGAACGCATCGCGGCGCGAGATCGACAGGTGGCGCTGGTACGGGCGCAGCACCTCGTCGACGGCGAGCCCGGGGTCGCGCGGGCCGCCCTCGCGCGACAACTCCGCGCGGATCGGACCGAGCAG
>CAZOLL010000331.1:0-5241 GCA_964580365.1 uncultured Phycisphaeraceae bacterium | reverse complement strand
GCAGAAGAAGATCGCGTCGATCGGCGTGGCGGTGAAGCGCTGGGTCACGTTCCACGGCTTCGCGCTGAACGTGGACTGCGCGCTCGACGGGTTCGCGGGCTTCCATCCGTGCGGCCTCGACCCGGGCGTCATGACGTCGATCGCGGCCGAGTCGGGACGCGCGCCGGACGGCGCCGCGATCACCGCGCGCGTGATCGAGCGGTTCGGCGAGGTGTTCGGCCGCTCGCCGCGCACGGCGAGCGAACTTCCGGCGACGTGACGCGCGCCCGGCGCCGCCGGGCACCGCTACCATCCACGCCCCTCGCTGCTCCCGGAGCCGTCCATGTCGCCGTTCTCGATCCTCCTCTCCGCCGCACTGTCGGTCGCATCGGCGCCGCCCGCCGACGCGCCGACGGCGGTCGTGCTGCACGCCGCCCGCGTCCTCGACGTCGAGAGCGGAAAGCTGATCGCACCCGGCACCGTCGTCGTGCGCGGCGACCGGATCGAGGCCGTCGGCGGCGCGGACGTGAAGACGCCCGACGGCGCGCGCGTGATCGAGCTCGGCGACGCGACGCTCCTGCCGGGTCTGATGGACATGCACACGCACCTCACGTTCTCGCTCGAGGGCGACTTCGTTCATCGCTCGGTCCACGAGACGGCGATCGACTCGGCGCTCCGCGGGGTGCGCAACGCGCGGGTCACGCTGCTCGCCGGATTCACGACGGTGCGCAACGTCGGATCGGCCGACTTCTCGGACGTCGCGTTGATGCACGCGATCGAGCGCGGCGACATCGACGGCCCGTGGATCGTGCCGGCGTGCCACGCGCTCTCGATCACGGGCGGACACGGCGACGAGACCGGCTTCGCTCCCGGGATCCTCGAGACCGGCCCGTCGCACGGCGTCGCGGACGGTGTCGACGAGTGCCGGAAGGCGGTGCGACTGCAGGCGAAGTATGGCGCGAAGGTCATCAAGATCTGCGCGACGGCGGGCGTGCTCTCGTTCGAGGACAGCGTCGGCGGCCAGCAGTACTCGAAGGAGGAGATGGTCGCGATCGTCGACGAGGCGCGCCGGCACGGCTTGAAGGTCGCGGCGCACGCGCACGGCAAGGAAGGCATCAAGGCCGCGATCGAGGCCGGCGTCGCGTCGATCGAGCACGGCAGCATGATCGACGACGAGTGCGTCGCGCTGATGAGGCAGCACGGGACCTTCCTCGTGCCGACCACCTACATCGCCACGGCGATCGACGCCGAGTCACTGCCGCCGAAGCTGCGCGACAAGGCGAAGAGCATCCTGCCGCTCGCGCGCCAGAACCTGCGCCGCGCGATCGCGCAGGGCGTGCGCATCGCGTTCGGCACCGACTCCGGCGTCTACCCGCACGGCGACAACGCGAAGGAGTTCGCGGTGCTCGTCGACCTCGGCATGAGTCCGCTCGACGCGATCCGCACCGCGACGACCGGGGCGGCGGAGCTGATCGGCGTCGACGACCGCGGCGCGCTCGCGGCCGGCAAGCTCGCGGACGTCATCGCGGTGCCCGGCGACCCGCTCGCCGACGTGCATGCGCTCGAGAAGGTGAAATTCGTGATGCACGGCGGACGCGTCGTGACGCCGACACCGTGAGGGCGCCCCCGCGATGAGCGCGCGCCGCCCGCTGTTCCTCGCCGGCGAGTTCGTCGACGGTGAGACCGAAGTCCGGGTGTGGAACCCGTTCGACGGGAAGGACGTCGCGCGTGTCGCCGCCGCGGCGCGCTCCATGGCGGAGCGTGCCGTCGCCGCGGCGGTCGAAGGGTTCGAGGTCACGAGGCTCCTCCCGGCGTTCGAGCGCGCGGCGATCCTCGCGCGCGCGTCGGCCGGAATCGCGGCGGCAAAGGACGAGATCGCACGCACGATCACGGCCGAGAACGGCAAGCCGATCAAGTGGTCGCGCGTCGAGGTCGACCGCGCCGTGCACACGTTCCACGCAGCGTCCGGCGAAGCGGAGCGTCTCGGCGGCGACGTGGTCCCGCT
The DNA here is from genome assembly GCA_964580365.1 of uncultured Phycisphaeraceae bacterium. Taxonomy (GTDB): domain Bacteria; phylum Planctomycetota; class B15-G4; order B15-G4; family JADJEK01; genus CAZBOK01. The sequence continues at coordinate 3,257 of CAZOLL010000331.1, read as the reverse complement.
CGACGTGCGCGCCGGCCTCGAGGGCGCGTTCGGCATCGTGCGGCGCGTGCCGGTCGGACCCGTGCTCGCGATCTCGCCGTTCAACTTCCCGCTGAACCTCGTCGCGCACAAGCTCGCGCCCGCGATCGCCGCGGGATGTTCGATCGTGCTGAAGCCCGCATCGCGCACGCCGCTCACCGCCTTGCTGCTCGCGCGCGTGCTCGCGGAGTCGGGCCTGCCGAAGGGTGCGCTCAGCGTCCTGCCGTGCTCGCGCGAGGTCGGCGACGTGCTGGTCGCCGACGAGCGCTTCCGCGTGGTCTCGTTCACCGGCAGCGCGGACGTCGGGTTCGGCATCAAGGCGCGTGCGGGAAAGAAGCCGGCCGTGCTCGAGCTCGGCGGCAACGCGGCGGTGATCGTCCACTCCGACGCCGACCTCGACCGCGCCGCGGAGCGCTGCGCGATCGGCGCGTTCGCGTATGCGGGCCAGGTGTGCATCTCGGTGCAGCGCGTCCTCGTCCACGAGTCGGTCCACGACGCGTTCACGTCCCGCCTCGTCGAGCGCACGCGGAGCATCGGCGTCGGCGACCCGTCCGCCGATTCGGTCGACGTCGGCCCGATGATCGACGACGACAACGCGGCGCGCATCGAGGGCTGGATCGCGGAGGCGCGGGCGGGTGGCGCGAACGTGTGGTGCGGCGGGACGCGCTCCGGGCGGTTGGTTGCGCCGGCGGTCCTGTCCGGCGTTCCCGACTCGGCATCGCTCGCGCGCGAGGAGGCGTTCGGGCCGACGGTGGACGTGTCACCGTATGCGCGCCTCGACGACGCGATCGCCGCGGTGAACCGCTCGCGCTTCGGGCTGCAGGCCGGCGTGTTCACGAGCGATCTGGAAGTCGCGCTCCGCGCGTTCGACGGGCTCGACGTCGGCGGCCTGATCCTGAACGATGCGCCGACGTTCCGCGTCGACACGATGCCGTACGGCGGCGTGAAGGACTCCGGCCTCGGTCGCGAGGGCGTCGCCTACGCCATCGAGCACTTCACCGAGCGCAAGCTCTTGGCGATCCACCGCACCCGAGGAGACCGATGACCGCGTCCGACCCGCGACTCGCCGCGTTCGCCGAGCTCCTCGCGGTGATCGACCGTCTGCGCGACCCGGGTGGATGTCCATGGGACCGCGACCAGTCGCTCGAGTCGATGACGCCGAGCCTCCTCGAGGAGGCGCACGAGGCGATCGATGCGATCCAGTCCGGCCGGCGCGCCGACGCCGCGGGCGAGTTCGGCGACCTCTTGATGAACGTGCTGCTCGCGTGCCGCATCGCGCAGGACGCGGGCGACTTCTCCCTCGAGCACGTGTCGCGCGCGATCGCCGACAAGCTCGTGCGCCGCCACCCGCACGTGTTCGCGGGCGGCGAGGCGAAGACGGTCGACGCGGTCCTCGAGAAGTGGGAAGCGATCAAGCGGGAGGAGCGCGCGGGCTCGGAGGACCGCTCGGCGCTCGCCGGGATCCCGGCCGCTCTGCCCGCGCTCTTGAAAGCGCAACGGATGGGGGAGAAAGCCGCGCGCGTCGGGTTCAAGTGGAAGTCGACCGACGGCGCGCTCGCGAAGCTCGACGAGGAGCTGGCGGAGCTGAAGCGCGCGATCGGCGCCGGCGAGCGCGACGCGCGTGCGATCGACGAGGAGGTCGGCGACGTCCTGTTCTGCGTCGTGAACGTCGCGCGCCACACCGGCATCGACGCGGAGTCCGCGCTCTCGCGGGCGGCATCCCGTTTCGGCGCGCGGTTCCGGCGGCTCGAGGCCGACCGCGGCGAAGCGCTGGGGCGGCTTTCCGCCGGCGATCTGGAATCCGCGTGGCGCAGCGCGAAAACGGCGCTCGCGGACGACGCGGCGCGGGTCCCGCCGGGGGCTCCGGCGGTGTGGCGCGCCGCCATTCTTGCCCTGCACCGGTCTGGCGAACGGATTGAGTTCGCCGTGCGCGATCTGCCCGCGGATCTTTGCGCTCGCGTTCCAGCGACCGGCGTGTCCGAATGGTCGATCGACACGGTGCTCGAACACCTGGTGCTCGTCGCGGACGCGGTCGGTCGCGGCCTTGCCCGCCGTCTCGCCGAGGCGGGAGACCTACCGTCATTCCCCGACCGCGGGCTCGCCGCTCGCGGCGCGCGGCGCCAGCTCGCGATCCCGACCGAGACGGTCGCCGCGCCACCGGTGGTCGCGCCGAAGGGCGGCGCTGCACGGGATGAACTGCTGCCGCGTCTAGCGGCCGCTCGCGCCGCGCTGTGGGATCTCCTGCCCCGAGTGTGCCGGATCGATCCGCGCACGCTGCTCTTGCCGCATCCGATCCTCGGCGATCTAGACGTGCTCGAGTGGTTCGAGTTCTTGGAGCTGCACGACCGTCGACACGCGGCGCAGATCGAGCGCATCCGCCGGTCGTTCGCGGACGGTTGAGCGATGGTGCCTTCGCCCGCCGCATCGATGCCCGACCCTCCCGACACCTGGCGACTCTCGCGCCTGGCGCAGGAGATCCGGGGTGCGCTCGAGCGGTCGTTCCCGCGTCGGATGTGGGTGATCGGCGAGATCGCGGAGTTGGAGCGCTCGCTGTCGAAGCCGCACTGGTTCTTCCGACTGTGCGAGACCGACGCGGAGAGCGGCCAGCGATACGGACTCGGCGCGGTGATCTGGCAGGGCGACCAGCGCCGCCTGTTCGGTCCCGGCGGCACGCTGCGCGGCGTCGTCGAGCCGAAGGACGGCATCGAGGTGCGCGCGCTGGTCGAGATCGACTTCTGGCCGCCGCGCGGCGACCTGCGGCTCGTCGTGCGCGACGTCGATGCAGCGTGGACGCTCGGCAAGATCGCCCTCGAGCGCCGGCGCCTTCTCGAGCAACTCACGCGCGAGGGTGTCCTCGAGCACCAGAAGCGGCTCGTGCTGCCCGACACTCCGCTCGTGATCGGCGTCGTGACGTCGGTCGAGAGCGCTGCGTATCACGACTTCGTCAACGAGATCCGCTCGTCGGAGATCGGGTTCCGCGTGGTCTGCTTCGACGCGCGAATGCAGGGCGAGGACACGGCGCGCTCGGTCGTCCGCGGGCTCTCGGTGCTCGCGACCCACGGCGTCGAAGCGATCGCGATCGTTCGCGGCGGCGGATCGGTCGCGGACCTCGCGTGGTTCGACCGTGAGGAGATCGCCCGCGCGATCGCAAACTGTCGGATCCCGGTCCTCACGGGGATCGGCCACGAGATCGACACGTCGATCGCCGACCTCGCGGCGCACGCGCGCTTCAAGACGCC